>NZ_CP063204.1:4442500-4599919 GCF_019904275.1 Zunongwangia sp. SCSIO 43204 | reverse complement strand
GAACAAAATATGTAAAAAAAAAACCGTTTAGGTATTGAATTTTTGGAATATTTTACTCATACTTATAATGAATCGAAACTCAAAATTTATTTTATTTCCAAGCCTTAAAATTCGTCAATGAGAGACCATGTATCAATACTTAAAGTACGATATGCAGAAACAGACCAAATGGGTGTTGTGCATCACGGCAATTATGCTCAGTATCTTGAAATTGCCCGAATTGAGTGGCTTGAAAAAATTGGTATCTCGTATAAAAGTATGGAAAAAAATGGGATTATGCTACCAGTTTATGAAATGAATTTTAAGTTTAAGAAATCAGCATTTTTTGACGATGAATTGAAGATAATTACCAGTTTGCGGCAGACTCCAGATGTTAAAATCATATTCGATTATAAAATATATAATCAGGATGAAGAATTGTTAACAACGGCCAACACCACTTTGGTTTTTATGGATGCCGAAACAAGACGCCCAATTCGATGTCCTGAATATGTTTTGGAAAAACTCTAGAAGCTAGAACTTAAACCGATTTGCTTTCAATTTTCGACTCTAGACTTTTTATTTTGAATTTTAAATGTTGGATTTTGAATGAAAATTTTTAGAAGTCATCTCGACCTTGTGGAGAGATCTTTTAGAGTTTGAGATTACAATGAAGGAAATAGAGAAGAAACTTTTTTATTCCGAATTTGGATTGCAGACAAAAAGAATAGCTTAGATTGCTTATTGCGACTGAATTTATTAACTCTCCACTCTTTTTATTTCCACCTTATAAGTAGTGTCGAATTTATCGAAAATCGCCTCAGCTTCTTTTTTCCTTACCGATAAATAGATCTTGCAATCTAACTCGAGCTTTTGTTCGATAATATTTAGATTGTTTTCTTTGATGAGTCGCATTACGATATTCATTTCAGGATAATCAAAATGAACTTCAAAAACTTCATCGATCGTACGCTTAACGATATTCGAATTTTCCAGCGCCATTTGCGCTGCAGTTTTATAAGCGTTTATTAGTCCGCCTACACCTAATTTTACACCTCCAAAATATCTAACAACCACAATTAAAATATTGGTGACTTCAAACGACTGGATTTGTCCATAAATTGGCATCCCAGCCGAATTTGATGGTTCGCCATCGTCGTTAGCACGATAATAAATATCCTGTTCTTCCTTTCCCGTTTGCCAGGCATAACACCAGTGCCTTGCTTTATGATGTTTCGATCTTAATTCTTCCAGGTAAAGATTGGCTTCTTCTTCATTTTTAATAGGAAAAGCATAGCCAAAAAACTTCGAATTTCGGTCTTTAAATAAAACTTCTTCAGACGGCTTGGTGATAGTTTTGTAGGTGTCCTTCATTTTGGCAAACTAAGGAATTTTAACGAAAATCAGCTTTAAGAGAATAATTCTTTCTTGGTAGTAAATAGATTGATCACATCTTCTCGCGTAGGTTCCAAATTCCAAACATTGATTCCTAAAGCTGCCGCAGCATCGGTATTTTCCTTGGTATCGTCTATAAAAAGACACTCTTCGGGCTTTAAATTATGCTGGTTTAGTACATATTCGTAGATATTGGCGTCTGGTTTTCTAAAATTGATCTCGTAAGACAAATAAAACGTATCAAAACATTGCTGAAATTCGTTAAAAAACGACACATTTTCTTTTACCCAATCAATATGAATTTCATTGGTGTTACTTAATAGTAAAAGCTGATAATCTTTCTCTGCAGCCAGTTTTTTTATAAATTCTAATCGATATTCAGGAAAATCTACCAAAATAGCATTCCAGGCATCAAGAAATTGCTCTTTTTTGACCACGTTGAACTCCTTTTTATAGCTTTCGAAGAATTCTTCAGAAGATATTAGACCTTTTTCATATTCCTGATTGATAGCAACGATCGATTCTGGTAAATTTTTAATGCCGAATTTCTCTAATTGCGCCGGTGTAGCCGATTTATCAAGATTGATAAAAATATCGCCAAAATCGAAAATTATGGTTTTAATCATTTAAATAGGTCTTTAATAAATTGTCTTCTATTTTTTCTTCGGAAATTAATTTTCCCTGAAATTTCGGAGCTGAAATTCCCTCTTTTAGCTGAACATTTCCGGTAAAAACTCGGGCTTCATCCCATAATCCAGCATCGATAAAACTTTGAAGCGTTTGCAAGCCACCTTCAATAATGACCGATTGTAAATTTTCCTGAAATAAGATTTTTCCAATTTGTTCAGGTAAATTTTCAGTAAAATCAGCTTGCCGATATTCGATGTTTTTAGCCTCTTTTTTTGGAATACTTTCAGCAATAACAATCGTTTTTATGCTTCCATCGAAAATAGCAGAATCTGCCGGGATTTTGCCAGAGCGGTCGATCACCACTCGCACGGGATTGTTTCCTGCGTGTAATCTGGTGTTCAGTTTTGGATTATCGTCGATCGCGGTTTTTGTACCTACTAAAATAGATTGTTCTTCAGCTCGCCATTTATGCACTAATTGTTTCGAGTAGCGATTACTTATCCAAACGGGCGCACGATCTTCACGTTTAAGCGGAGCGATAAAACCATCCTCAGTTTGCGCCCATTTCAATATAATATAAGGACGCTTTTTATTGTGAAAAGTGAAAAATCGCTTGTTTAGCTCCTGCGCTTCTTTTTCTAGAACGCCAAGCATCACGTCGCAACCGGCTTCCATTAATTTTTTAATGCCTCGACCGGCAACTTCAGCAAAAGGATCTACCGTAGCAACCACCACTTTTTTAATGCCTTTAGCGATGATAAGGTCACTGCAAGGCGGCGTTTTTCCAAAATGGCTGCAAGGTTCTAAACTTACATAAATGGTCGATTTCTTTAAAAGCTCGGGATTTTTAACCGAATTTACGGCATTTACCTCGGCATGTGCTTCGCCTGCTTTTTGATGCCAGCCTTCGCCAATAATCTTGTTTTCGTAAACAATAACGCTACCTACCATGGGATTTGGATAGGTACTTCCCAGCCCGTTTTCGGCCAGTTGCAAACAGCGTTTTATATATTTTTCGTGTATATTCACAGCCACAAAAATAGGATTAATTAGTAAGAATGAGCACGCTTAAAATTAGGGAAATTCAGCAGCAAGACAATCAGCAGGTTAAAAAAGTTATCCAGGAAGTTTTGGTAGAATTAGGTGTTCCAAAAGTAGGAACCGCTTACGAGGATAAAGCTTTGGATGATATGACTGCCGAATATGATGCGGAACGTAAAGCATATTTTGTGATTGAAGAAGATAGTAAAATCATTGGTTGTTGCGGGATTGGGCCTTTACCCGGATTCGAAACCGAAATTTGCGAATTACAAAAGATGTATTTTTTACCTGAAGCTCGCGGAAAAGGTCTTGGCGCCCAAATGATGGATACCTGCTTAAAATTTGCCAAAAGTCAGGATTACAAAAAATGTTATATCGAGACTTTGCCCTACATGAAAGATGCTTGTAAATTATATAAGAAAACCGGTTTTGAGGAATTAGAAAAACCGCTTGGTAATACTGGACATTATAATTGTACGGTTTGGATGATAAAAGAACTGTAGTTAGAATTTAGATATTAGACTTTTTATTTTGAATTTTAAATGTTGAATTTTGAATGAGAAATGAGATTGAAAAAAAGAAATAGGAGAAAGTCATATATATTCGTTCTTTATGATAGCTGAAAGCTGATAGCTAAAAGCTAAAAAACAGTAAACTAAAACAATGACCATCACTCAACTTAAAAGTAAATTCTTAGAAGATCTTGGTGACAACTATCCAAAAGAAGAAATTCTGTCCTTTTTTAATTTGTTAGCAGCAAATTTTTTAAAAATGAATAGGTTGCAGATGGCTCTAGAGCCTAACAAAGAATTAAATAAAGCTGAAATTGGCGAATTTGATCAAGCTTTAGAAAAACTCACTTCTTTTGAACCTATCCAATACATCATCGGGGAAACTGAATTTTTTAGTCTGAATTTTAAAGTCGCACCCGGAGTTTTAATTCCGCGGCCAGAAACCGAAGAATTGGTACAATGGATCTTAGATGAGGTTTCGCTTCAGCAAAAATTAGATCTAAAGATTTTGGATATTGGGACGGGGAGTGGTTGTATTCCAATCAGCTTAAAAAAACACTTGCCAAAAGCTCAAATTTCAGCAATAGATATTTCAGAAGAAGCCTTAAAAATCGCCAACCTTAATGCGGAACAAAATGAAGTTTCAGTCGATTTTATACAACAGGATATTCTTTCCGCAGAAAAACTTCCGCAGCAATTTGACATTATCGTTTCAAATCCGCCTTATGTTCGGGAATTAGAAAAAGCCGAAATGCAGCAAAATGTGTTACAGTATGAGCCGGAAACTGCACTTTATGTAAAAGACGAAAATCCTTTACTTTTCTATAAGAAAATCACGAAATTAGCACAAGAAGGGCTTGCCAAAAATGGTTTGTTGTTTTTTGAAATTAACCAATATCTGGGCGAAGAAACAAAAGCTATGGTCCAAGATCATGGTTTTGATGCTAAGCTTCGAAAGGATATGTTTGAAAATTTTAGAATGCTAAAAGCCCAAAAATGCTAAAAAAATCTGCTATTTTGGAAGAAAATAACCTACAGAATTCTCTAAAAAGTATTGCTGTTTTTTGTGCCAGCAGCGATGGGATCGATTCAGAAATTATAGAAACCTCTAAAAAATTGGGCTCGTTTTTGGCCAAAAACGATATTCGTTTGATCTACGGTGGTAGTAAACGCGGACTTATGGGCCATGTGGCAGCCGGAGTTCAGGAAAACGGAGGTAAAGTGACCGGCGTAATCCCAGAATTCCTAAAAATCAAAGAAGTGGTGCATACCAATTTGGATGAATTGATCACGACGCAGGATATGCACGAGCGTAAACTTACGATGCATCGATTAAGTGATGGCTTTATCACCCTTCCGGGAGGTTTTGGAACTTTTGAAGAGCTTTTTGAAATTATTACCTGGGCGCAGTTGGGCTTGCATCAAAAACCCATTGGGCTGCTGAATATTAATGGTTTTTACGATGATTTGATTAGTATGCTTCGCAAAATGGTAGATAAAGGCCTGTTGAAAAAGGAGAATTTCGATTTGCTGATCATTGCTGAAACTATCGAAGAATTGTACGAAAAAATGAAGTTTTTTAAACCACTCCCCACACCAAAGTGGATTACTAAGAATCAGACGTAGCATAATTAAAAGTATAGAACGATTAGGGACTAATTTGGCCTACTTTTTCTAGTCGTAGTAAAAGCACTGAAAAATAAAGCGGCTGGCAGCGGAGTTCTGCCTAGCGAAGCGGTTGCAGAACGCATTGAGAGGTTTTTCAGTAGCTTTTCAAGATTAGAAAAATAAGTCTAGATTTTTTGTTTCTTTTTCATCAATGGAAAAAGAAAGGATAAAATTCATTTAAGTTTCTTTCACCAAAATTACCAATTGTCCAATCCAGAATAAACCAATATTTTATTAGGTTTGGAATCTAAACTTATCAGAAGAAAGAATACGATCATTTTTTAATGATTCTCTATTTATAAAAGCACATGGAAATCGAGAAGAAAATTACCGCGCTTCGGGAAGAATTGCAGCATCATAATTACCAGTATTACGTTTTGGATAATCCTGAAATTAGTGATTATGATTTTGATATGAAGCTGAAAGAGCTTCAGGAATTAGAAGAAAAGCATCCCGAATTTAACGATCCAAACTCGCCAACGCAGCGTGTAGGTGGTGCGGTAACTAAGAACTTTGCAACGATTGTGCACGAATACCGTATGTATTCGCTTTCTAACTCGTATTCTAAAGAAGAATTGCAAGATTGGGAAACGCGTATTCGAAAGTTGGTGGATGGAGATATAAAATATACTTGTGAGTTAAAATACGATGGTGCTTCGATGAGCCTTACGTATGAGAACGGTGAATTAGTGCAGGCGGTAACTCGTGGTGATGGTTTTCAGGGCGATGATGTAACAAATAATGTAAAAACCATTCGATCTGTGCCTTTAAAGTTGCGAGGTGACTATCCCGAGAAATTTCATATTCGTGGAGAGATCGTATTGCCTTTTGAAGGTTTCGCAAAACTGAATGCCGAGCGTGTTGAAAATGGAGAAGAACCTTATGCGAATCCTCGTAATACGGCTTCTGGAAGTTTGAAATTACAAGATAGCGCTGAGGTTTCTAAGCGTCCTTTAGATTGCTTATTATATAATATAGCAGGCGAAAATCTTCCAATTTCGTCTCAGTATGAAAGTTTAGAAAAAGCTCGTGATTGGGGCTTTAAAGTTCCGGCAGAAAGTGAATTGAAAAATAATATCGACGAGGTTTTAGAATATATCAATTATTGGGATATTCATCGCCACGATCTGCCTTACGAGACAGATGGCGTGGTGGTAAAGGTGAACGATTTTAGCCAGCAGGAAGAATTAGGTTATACGGCAAAATCGCCACGTTGGGCGATGGCTTATAAATTTAAAGCCGAGCAGGAAACTACTAAACTAAATAAGATTACTTACCAGGTTGGTAGAACGGGAGCGATCACTCCGGTGGCGAATTTAGAACCCGTGCAATTGGCGGGAACTATTGTGAAGCGTGCCTCTTTGCATAATGCCGATCAAATTGAAAAGCTTGATATTCGTGAAAGAGACAAGGTTTTTGTTGAAAAAGGTGGAGAAATTATCCCAAAGATCGTTGGTGTAGATTTTAAACAGCGTAATCCAGAATCACAGCCAACTGTTTATGCAACGCATTGCCCGGAGTGCGGAACCGAATTAAAACGAAATGAAGGCGAAGCACAGCATTTTTGCCCAAATTACGTGGGCTGCCCACCGCAAATTATTGGCCGAATGGAGCATTTTGTTTCCAGAAAAGCTATGGATATCGACGGATTGGGAAAAGGAACGATCGAAATTCTTTATTATAACGGGATAATTAATAATTACTCCGATTTCTATTACCTCACTTACGACGATATCATTGGGCAGGAACGTTGGTTGGATAACGAGGAAGCCGGAATCAAAAAAGAAGGCGAGCTTCAGGTAAAACTTGGTCAGGCGATTTATGCTTTGAGCCAGGGTTGGGGAAGTATCACGCGAGCAGATTCAGAAAAAATAGGAGCCGAAATTGTACAATTAGAGGAATTGTTTAGTTTGAATATTGCTGAAATTGAAGCTATTGACGAAAAGAAATTTAAGCGCTTTCTGAATGAATTGAATTTCGCCATGCAGCGCGTTGATGTTTCAGCATATACTTCTATGGAAGATTGTGTTTCGGTGAATTTATTGATCGATCTTAAATTTCCAGATCATCAGGAAAACCAGCCGGCGAAAGAAGCACTTAAAAATGCCGATTATATCGATGAGTTACTTCGGAATGAAAGCTTTCAGCATTACCCAAAATTCGACGATTTTATCACTAAAATTTCAGATCGAAGCCGAATTAGTATTCAGAAGAAAACCACAGAAAATATATTAAATTCCGTGGAGGAATCTAAAAAGCGGACTTTCGATAAAGTCTTGTTTGCTTTGGGAATTCGAGATGTTGGTGAAGTAAGTGCGCGAAAAATAGCAGAACATTTTGGGAATATCGACAAACTGATGGAAGCGAGCGTAGAAGAACTTATCGAGCTTCGTGATGTTGGCGAGCGTGTGGCGGCAAGTATTACCGAGTTTTTTACTGATGAAGAAAACCTGAATATTGTAAACCGTTTACGTGAAAAAGGTTTGCAGTTTGAAATGGAAGAAAAAGAAACCGCTTCGAACAAGTTAGAAGGACTGAGTTTTGTGGTTTCCGGCACCTTTTCTATTTCCAGAAATGAGCTGAAAAAACATATTGAAGAAAACGGCGGAAAGAATTTAGGTTCGTTGTCTAAAAGTACTTCTTATCTTATCGTTGGTGAAAAAATGGGGCCGAGTAAAAAGGTGAAAGCTGAAAAAGAAGGCATCAAAATGATAAGTGAAGAAGAATTTTTTAAAATGATCGAATGATTGAAGATTTTGTAGCTTTTGATTTTGAAACCGCTAGTGGAAAAAATCCCTGTTCACTTGGAATGGTGGAATATAAAAACGGTAAAAAATATCGCGAATTTTACGAATTAATAAATCCCGAGGTTGCCTATTTTAATCCATTTGCGGTTCAAATTCATGGAATTAGGTATGAAGATGTTCAGCAGGAAAAGAATTTTGCTGAACTATGGGAAGAAATGAGTTCTTTTATTGAAGGAAAAACTTTAGTGGCGCATAATGCGAAATTCGATAATTCTGTTCTACTTTATTCTTTGCAGCGCTACGGAATAGAATTGCCACAGTTTAATAGTTTTTGCACGCTGCAACGCGCCAGAAAACTGGTAAGATTACCAAGCTACAAACTCAGTTCCTTAGCTAACTTTTTTGAAGTTCCGCAGTTTCACCATCACAATGCTTTAGAAGATGCCTTTGTTTGTGGCGAATTATTTTTAAAACTTAATCGGGTAGAGCAAGAACTACAACTGCAGGAAGAGCATGGCGTAGAATTTCCGTCCAGTTATTTAGATTGGATTGCAGAAAAGCAAGGCCAAAACGTGCAAATTCGGCGTAAAGCTTTGGCAAGTTTTAGTCAGCTATTTGGTGGTTTTCGATTTGTGATTTCTGGGAATTTTCAGAATTTCTCGAGAACTGAAATGCAAAAGATCATAACCCAGAATGGTGGTCGGGTGACGGGATCTGTTTCAGGATTAACCAATTATCTGGTTTGCGGCACAGAACCGGGCCAGGCAAAACTCGGTAAAGCAAGATCTACCGGAACCAAGATACTTTCAGAAAATGATTTTTTTAAGATACTTCGGGTTCTTTGATATTCGATGTTTTAAGCCTTAGTTTTTAAACTTTTGCTGGTTCTTCTTCAATTTTATAAGCACAACGGCGTGCACCTGCCAAAATGTGATTTACTCTTTTAATCTGAATATTTTCACCAAGAACTTTCTTGAAAGTGTTTAGTTCAGACTTGCAGAATCCCTGGCAGGTTTTTGCAGCTTCACAAATTGGGCAGTGATTTTCGATAAGCATAAAACTACCATCCTCCTCTTTTTCAAACCTTGCCATATAGCCTTCCTTGGTACGAATTTCAGCCAATTGCTCCAATTTATTTTCCAGGCTATCTGTGCTGTCAATATTTTCTTTGTAGCGAACAATATTATCTTCCCCAGCGGCAAAAATGATCTGGTTAAGCGCTTCTTCGCCAAGGTTCTGTTTAATTTTTTCAATCAATTTTACGGTAAGACCAGAATGCGTGTCAGGAAAACGTGCATGCCCTTTTGCAGTAAGTGACCAAACTTGTTTAGGTCTACCGCGCCCTTTAGATCTACTTTCAGATTTTACAAACCCTTCATTAGACAATTTTAGAAGCTGAAAACGAGCACCTTCCGTAGTGACTTTAAGTTCCTGCGCCAATTCTTTAATCGTCTGTTCTCCTTTATTTTTAAGTATCGAAACCGCCCTTTCGTTATCTAAAATATTATTTTCCATAATAAACAAAGTAATTATTTGGTTTATTAGTCAAAAGTACTACATTTGTAGTGTAATAAAAAGTTTAATTTTTAAAACTACAAAGATATGAGTTACGAATTGCCAAAATTACCATACGCGTATGATGCTTTAGAGCCTTACATTGATGCAACAACTATGGAAATTCACCATACAAAACACCACAATGGTTATACTACTAAATTAAATGCAGCTTTAGAAGATGCAGGATTAGCTGATAAAGATCTAGAAAGTCTTTTTGCTAATATTTCTGAACAATCTAAAGGAATTAGAAACAATGGCGGTGGTTATTTTAATCACAATTTGTTTTGGACAATTTTGAGTCCGAATGGTGGTGGCCAGCCAACTGGAGAAGTAGCAAAAGCAATTACCGATGCTTACGGTTCTTTTGAAGCTTTTAAAGAAGCTTTTGATAATGCTGCAGCTACACGTTTTGGTTCTGGATGGGCATGGTTAATCGTAGGTGAAGACAATAAAGTAAAAGTGACTTCTACTCCTAATCAGGACAATCCGCTAATGGATGTTGCTGATGATAAAGGAACTCCAATTTTAGGATTAGACGTTTGGGAACATGCTTACTATTTAAACTATCAAAATAAGCGACCTGAGTATATTGGTGCGTTCTGGAATCTTGTAAACTGGGACGAAGTAGAGAAGCGCTACCAGGCGGCTAAAAAATAATTTTTCTTACCATTCCAACTGCTAGATCCGGTGAGTTTTATTGCCGGGTTTAGCTCTTTTTAACTTCCGAAAAACATTTTAATCAAAAAACATCTCGGTTTTTTGACAGCCACTCCTATGTGTTTTTCGAATCAAAATACCTTACAGACATGCAAAATTATCACAAGGGGATAAGGATTATGGTGATAATCCTTTTTGGAGGTTTATTGTCTTCATGTAAAAATGAAAGCAGCCAGAACATGGCGCAGGCTGCTCCGCAATATCCGGTTTTAAAAATTACAGAAGCGCCAACTTCACTTCAGCGAAAATATCCTGCGGTTATTCAGGGGGAAGAAGATATTGAAATTCGTCCCAGAATCGATGGATATTTGCAGAAGATCTATGTTGAAGAAGGAAGCCGAGTAAAAAAGGGAGATCTTCTTTTTAAAATAGATGCTCCGCAGTATAATGAAGTGGTAAAAGCCGCACAATCTGCAGTGAAGAATGCCGAATTAAAAGTACAAAAAGCTACTCCGCTAGTTGAAGAAGGTATTATAAATCAATACGAACTGGATGCCGCTAAACTAGATCTGGAAGCACAAAGAGCTTCTTTAGCTCAGGCGCAGGCCAATCAGGGATATACCTTTATTAAAAGTCCGGTTGATGGAGTTGTTGGTGCAATTCCGTATCGTACAGGAAGTTTGGTGAGTCCGCAAGTTGTAGCGCCGTTAACTGTAGTTTCTGATATCGATAATGTAAAAGTCTATTTTTCTATGGATGAAAAAGAGTACTTAGAATTTTACGCTGATCACGAAGGAAACTCTGTTGATGATAAACTGAAATCTTTCCCTAAAGTGAAGCTTCAGCTTTCAGACGGTAGTATCTTAGAAAGCGAAGGTGAAATTACAGCGATTGGTGGATTATTAAATCAGCAAACAGGATCGGCACGACTTACCGCTGTTTTCCCAAATGCCAATCAGAGAATACGTAGTGGTGGTAGTGGAAAAATCCTTATTCCGCAGTCATTTTCTTCAGCAATAATGGTTCCGCAGAAATCAACTTTTGAACTTCAGGATAAACGAATGGTCTATAAAGTAAAAGACGATCGCGTTTTTACTTCAGAAATCAAAACGATGCCAACCACTGTAGACAACAAATTTGTGGTAACCGAAGGACTTTCAGAAGGAGATATCATCGTTTTTGAAGGCGCCGGAACACTTCGCGACAGCCTTCAAATTAAACCGAATATCATTACCCAGTAAATTATTTGAAATACGATTAAGTGTTTGATTGCTATGTTTTTATGTAGTCGATCTTGGATGCTTATTGTCTTAAATTAAAAAATATGTTACAAAAATTTATAAGTAAACCAGTGCTTTCTACGGTGATATCGGTCATCATCGTGATCCTGGGATTGCTGGGATTGTTTACCCTTCCCATCTCGCAATATCCAGACATTGCACCGCCTACGGTAGAAGTGACTGCTTCTTATCAGGGAGCGAATGCAGACGTGGTTAGAAATAGTGTTTTGATCCCGTTAGAAGAACAAATTAATGGGGTAGAAAATATGCAATATATGACCT
Organism: Zunongwangia sp. SCSIO 43204; assembly: GCF_019904275.1. Lineage (GTDB taxonomy): Bacteria > Bacteroidota > Bacteroidia > Flavobacteriales > Flavobacteriaceae > Zunongwangia > Zunongwangia mangrovi. The sequence continues at coordinate 4,588,171 of NZ_CP063204.1, read as the reverse complement.
CTACCGCGGGTAACGATGGTAGTGCAACGATCACGATCTATTTCGATTTGGGTACAGATCCAGACCTGGCTGCTATGAACGTTCAGAACCGGGTGAATAAAGCCAATAGTTTATTGCCAGAAGAGGTGATTAGGGCGGGAGTTTCTACTAGTAAAAAGCAAACCAGCTTGGTGTATATTTTTAGTTTGCACAGTACTAAAGATACTTACGATCAAAACTTTTTGCAGAATTATGTAAACCTGAATATCCTTCCAAAATTAAAACGTGTAAACGGAATTGGCGATGCTTTTATCTACGGGGCTCGTGATTACTCGATGCGAATTTGGCTGAAGCCAGATGCGATGGCTTCTTATGGTTTAGTACCTAATGATGTAATTGCAAAATTACGTCAGCAAAACATTGAAGCTGCTCCGGGTAAATTTGGAGTTAATGGAGACCAGGCTTTTCAATACACCATTAAATATAAAGGACGATTACAAACCGCTTCAGAGTTTGGGAATATCATTATAAGAGCCGATAAAGATGGGCATATTTTGCGATTAGACGATATCGCAAAAGTAGAATTGGGCGCATTAAGTTATGGAAGTAGCACCACAACTCAGGGTTATCCAAGTACTTCGATCGCGGTGAGCCAAACGGCAGGTTCTAATGCGTATGAATTGATCAACGAATGCCAGCGCATTATTGAAGAAAGTTCTAAAGATTTTCCTTCAGGAATTGAATATTCACCGTTTTTGAATGCCAACGAGTTTTTAAATGCTTCTATAGAAAAAGTAGAGCACACACTTATCGAAGCCTTTATTCTGGTATTTATCGTGGTGTTTATCTTTTTACAGGATTTTAGATCTACGTTAATTCCGGCGATCTCGGTTCCGGTGGCAATTGTAGGAACCTTTTTCTTCCTAAAAGTTTTTGGATTTACGATCAACTTATTGACGCTTTTCGCACTTGTGCTTGCAATTGGTATTGTTGTAGATGATGCGATTGTAGTCGTCGAAGCGGTTCATGCCAAGTTAGATGAAGGTGCAAAATCGGCTAGAAAAGCAACGCTGAGTGCAATGAGCGAAATTAGCAGCGCGATCGTATCGATCACACTTGTGATGGCTGCTGTGTTTGTTCCGGTATCTTTTATTGGTGGTTCAGCTGGAGTTTTTTATAAACAATTTGGTCTTACACTGGCGATCGCTATTGTGATTTCCGCAGTAAATGCGTTAACGCTGAGTCCCGCTTTGTGTGCGATTTTCTTAAAACCACATTCTGAGGATCATCAAAAAAAGAAAACCGGAATTCAACGATTTTATGCCGGATTTAATATAGCCTTTAATGCGATCACCGCAAAATATGTAAAAGGAGTTCAGTTTTTACTGAAAAGAAAATGGCTGGCTTTGGGAAGTATCGCGGCATTTTCTGTGCTTTCGTGGTTCCTGATCAAAAATACACCTACAGGATTTGTTCCTGCGGAAGATAGTAGAGCCATCTTCGGAAATGTGATCTTACCACCTTCAGCATCTTTAGAAAGAACCGAAGCTTTAACCGATCAAATCGATAGTATTATTAGAACGGTTCCTGAAGTTGAATCTTCAACCAGAATGGCGGGGCAGGATTTAATTAGTGGTGCCGGTGGCTCTTACGGTGCATTCTTCATTCGTTTAAAAGATTGGGAAGAACGTGCTGGTGAAGGCCAGGATATCGAAAGTGTGGTAAACAATTTATTCTATAAAACTTCAGGAATAAAAGGAGCGAATATCATTTTCTTTGCAGCGCCTACGCTACAGGGATTTGGGAATACCAACGGTTTTGAGTTCAATCTTCAGGATAGAACAGCAAACGATATGGATCAGTTTAGCGGTGTGGTTCAAAATTATCTGGGAGCCATAAACCAACGTCCCGAGATCTTATACGCGACCACTTCGTTTAATAACAATTTCCCGCAGTTTGAGCTGGAAGTGGATATCGCTAAATGCGAAATGGCAGGAATAACACCAGATCAGGTTTTAGCTGTGATGCAAGGTTATTATGGCGGAATCTACGCTTCAGATTTTAACCGATTTAATAAGCAATATCGTGTTATGGTTCAATCTGATCCTGTGTTTAGTGCAAAACCAGAAGATCTTCACGCGGTGATGGTAAAAACCGTTCAGGGAGAAATGGTACCCATTACGCAGTTTGTAATGCTTAAAAAGGTATATGGATCTGAATTTATTAGACGATTTAACCTGTATACTTCAGCAAATGTAACGGGTGTTCCGGCGCCGGGTTACAGTTCGGGTGATGCGGTAAAAGCGATTCAAGAAGTTGCCGATGAGAATCTGCCAAAACAATTTGGATACGAATTTGCCGGTTTAAGTAGGGAAGAGGCAAGCAGTGGTAGCCAGACGGTTTACATTTTCATACTTTGTCTTGTATTTGTGTACTTTTTACTGGCCGCGCAATACGAGAGCTATATTTTACCATTTTCGGTATTGTTGCCGCTACCTTTCGGACTTTCAGGAGCCTTTCTATTTGCGAAATTATTCGGGATCGATAACAATATTTTCCTTCAGATCAGTTTGATAATGCTTATTGGTCTGCTTGCAAAAAACTCGATCCTAATCGTCGAATTTGCCCTTATGCACCGTAAAAATGGTGAAAGCTTATTTACCTCGGCAGTTGAGGGAGCACGCGCTCGTTTACGACCTATTTTAATGACTTCATTCGCTTTTATTTTCGGATTAGTGCCGTTGATGTTGGCCTCTGGAGCAGGGGCAGTGAGTAACCGATCTATCGGTACCGCCGCAGTTGGCGGAATGCTTACAGGGACTTTATTCGGAATTTTTGTGATCCCGGCGCTTTTTATGCTCTTCCAGTCTTTACAGGAAAAAGTAAGTGGTAAACCTGCAACTAATGAAGAATAAATTTAATGTTATGAGATCTAATACCATTTATATATACGCCTTCAGTCTTAGTTTTCTTTTGGTTTCCTGCGGAGTGACCAAAGATTATGAAAAACCGGAAGCAGATACCGAAGCGCTTTTCAGAAAAGATAAAGTTGCTGAAGTTGAAGTGCCGGAAACGCCTTTGATGCAATGGGATAAATTTTTTTCAGACCCTTATTTGCTGAACTATATCGAAGAAGGTTTAACTGAAAATTATAGTCTTAAGAATGCGATACAGCGTGTAAACAGTGCTAATGCGTTGCTGAAGCAGAGTAAAAAAGCATTTTTACCGAGTCTGGAAGGAAGTGCATCTGTGGCTAAATCTCGCTTATCTTACACACAGGGATTCGGTTTTATTAAAGATGTAACGCAATACGACCTTGGGATTTCGACTTCCTGGGAAGCGGATGTTTGGGGAAAATTGAGTAGCGCTAAACGTGCCAGTTTAGCTGCACTTTTGCAAACTCAGGCGTCTAAACAAGCGATTGAATCACAAATCGTAGCCAATATTGCGATAAATTATTATCAATTAATAGCGCTTGATAAGCAATTGGAAACTTTAGAAGAAACTGCGGAAAATCGAAAGTTTTACGTAGCAACGATGAAGAAGCTTAAAAGCTCGAATATGGTAAATGGCGCTGCCGTTGTGCAAAGTGAAGCCAATCAATATGAAGCTGAACTTTTAATTCCTGATGTGAAACAGCAAATTAGAGAAATTGAAAATGCGTTGTCGATTTTGTTGGCGAGAAAGCCAGGTGAAATTCAGCGTAGTGGTTTTGATGATCTTGCTGAAATGAATATGCCTGAACTTTCGATAGGAAATCCTGCAGATCTAATGGCCAATCGCCCAGATGTGATACAGGCCGAACTGGAGTATCGTCGCGCGTTCGAATTAACCAATGTTGCAAGAACACAATTTTATCCTTCATTTGGTCTTTCAGGAAGTGCCGGGTTTTCGAGTTTTGAGTGGGACGATCTTTTTACTAATAACATAGGACTTTTTGGGAATATCGCTGCCGGTTTAATGCAGCCAATTTTCAATAAAGGTATCAATAAAGCGAATTTAGCAACGGCCAAAGCCGAGCAACAAATCGCCTTTAATAATTTTCAGGAAGCTTTGCTGAATGCCGGGAAAGAAGTTTCAGATGCTGTGTTTGCTTTTAAAACGGCCAACTCTAAGATTAGTAAACGGGCTTTGCAATTGGAAGCGCTGAACAAGTCAGTTGATTATACGAAGAAGTTACTTCAGTATAATTCGCAAACCAATTATACCGATGTGCTTACGGCCGAACAAAGTTTACTGCGTGCTGAGATCAATAACATCAATGATGTTCTGGCGAAAAAACTGGCGCTAATCGATCTTTACAAAGCTCTGGGCGGCGGTTGGAATAGCGAGAATGCCGAGATTATTTCCGAAGAAAATAAAAATCAGGTTAAAAATTAACCAATATAAACTTGATGTGGGATGGTAAAATCTTATCACCATATTAACCTTGTTAATGATGCCTCATTTTTGATCAATTCTAAAGAATCAATCTTAGAGGCGTCATTAAAAAAAGACATTCCATTTTGCTGCGAATGCGGGGGCAAAGCCAGATGTTCTACCTGCAGGATCTTAATTGTGAAGGGCGAAGAAAATCTTTCAGAAATAAATGCTGCGGAAGCAAAACTGCGAACCTACTTTGAGCTTCCTAAAAATGTTCGATTGGCTTGCCAGACGCATGTAAAATCGGGTTCAGTAAAAATAAAACGGATTATGAACGATGAGAGTGATTACCCGTTATACCTTAGAAATAAGCTGAATAAAAACGAGAATATTGGTAGAGAATTACGCTTGTGTTTGCTGTTTTTAGATGTTCGGAATTTTACACCTTTTGCCGAGCAGCATTTGGCTTTTGATGTGATACATATCATACGGAAACTGTTCTTTAATTTCGAAAAGATCATTCAGCAATTTGAAGGTAGAATTATTGAAACCAATGGTGACGGACTGTATGTTGCTTTTGGATTTGAAAAGACAACTAAAGCCAGTGTTCTCGATACCGTAAACTGTGGTTTTGCGATCCTGAAGGAATTAAAGCGCTTAAATACTGAATATTTTCAGCGCTATTTTAATGAAGAGATCGAAGTGGGAATTGGTGCACACCTGGGAAAAGTTGCCACCGGTGATTTGTTGTTGGAAAATAGACCGCATCAAATCGTGATGGGATATGCGGTGAATGTTGCAGCGAGAATTCAGGAATTAACCAAAAAACTAGACAATAGTTTTGTGATTTCTGAAGCGGTTTATGAACTATTGGATACTCCTCCAGAAGCAGAAGTTTCTAGCGAGAAGATGAAAGGTGTAAAAGAAGCCTTCAGATTGTATAAAATAGGAGAACATTTTCAGTATAAAAAGGAGAAATGAAAAGTTGATTCAGAAAAATGAACCAGTTAAAACGAATGCTATAAAATGAAAGTTTTAATATTTAACGGCACACTAAATAAACCTAATGATACGTCGCAGGAAATTGCGAATTATTTAAAGGAATATTTGCTACAGCTGGGAGCAACGCCTGTAATTTTTAATTTATCTGAATATGATATTCCCTTTTTTGAGGAAGATTTTTCAGAAGTTCCAGATTCGGTGACAAAAATGTTGCAAGTTTTTAAAGAATACGACCGGCACATTTGGCTTAGTCCGTTATACCACGGCGGAATGGTTGGCGCGATGAAAAATTGCCTGGACTGGTTAATTTTAAGTTCAAAAGATGAAAATCCATATTTAACGCACAAAATTATTGCGCTCATTTGCTGGGGTTATGGCGCAAATGCTTCAACCGGGATCGATAGTTTAAGAAATATTGTGGCCACTTTGCGTGCGTGGGCATTGCCGTATAGCGTTCCCATTGCAAGAGAATATTTATATGAAGAAGATCGATTTTCGATAATTTACGAAGAAAAATTTCAGCGCATAAGTGAGCTTTTGCTTCAACCAAAAATCAGCATATTATGAAAAATGAAGAAATTTCTAATTATTTAGAGTCGGTAATTAGTGAGATCATCTTATATCCTTCGCTGGGTACGTTACCGTATACAATTTTGGTTTTTCCTGCTGAAGATGTTCCGCAGAAACATAAATTTCAGCAAAATATAACTCATTATGTAGGTTTTTATTTTTGGCATCAGTTTAGTACTGAAGATTTACAGGATTTTTTGACAAACTCTAAAGAGGCCTTGGGATTAGATGAAAGGGATAGGCTTTTTTATATTGAAAAGATGATGAAAAAGTATAAAGATCCAGAAGAATATGAGTTTTGGTTATCAAAACAGGCAGCAATGGCTGTGGGAATTTTTAGCGGAAAAGTGGGCGATAAATTAACGATTAGAATATCAAATCCGGAAGAATTGGCTATTGTTGAATTCGAGAATATTATTCCCAAAAAGCAGGGATTAAGTTTGGTGTCGATGATTTTTGTGGAAACGAATTAGGAATAAGGAAACTTGTTAAAGCATGATGTTATGAGTTTAAACTGGTTTCAGTAAAAACATTTTTTAATCCATTTTCAAGAAAGAAGATTTTATCCAGATCGAATGCGATCTACGTAAATTCTTTAAAAATGGAAATATCACATTGAGATTCTTTAGCGTCACTTATGCATGGAGTTTTGCAAAAAGCAGATGAGAATGATGAATCTCAAAAATTCTTGGTTTTGAGAACAAGCAGCAAAAGGAAAATTTCTTTAAGGAGTTTGCGGCGATCTCCAAAAATTATATGTGATAGTCAGTTTTTTATTCGACAAGCTAGGCTAGAAGCTTTCCCTAAGCCGGCTTAGTTTATGGGAATTTACTGAAAAATCACCGAAAACATTTTTCTTAGTGTTTTTAATGAAAACGCATATTCTGAATATCTCATTGCTTTTTTGAGAAATATAAGATGTAAATTTTGTTAAATTTCAATGCTTCGTTTTGAGACTTTGTAAAATTTATCTAATATTGTCTCATATTGAAACATTGTTAGTTGTTAACGAAAAGGTTTGCATTTGTTTAGGATTGATATTAAAAGTATAGTCTAGCTTTGTGATTTTTTTTGTTTATACGCTAAATGTTTCACAATGAAACATAATGACTCAAAATAAAAACATGAAATTAAATTACTTGAAATTTTTTACTCTTCTTCCTTTTGTCTTGGGTGCAAAAAGTATTCTGGCGCAGGAAGAAAATTTAAGTTCTAAAGATTCTATTCAGATTCAGCAAGAATTAAAAGATTCAGATTTAAGTGAAGAAGGTGGTGACCGTAACGTGATGCTCAATGCAGCAAATAATTCGGGGCCACGTGATGTGAATATTGGTTTGCCTGCTACAGTGGGTGGTATTACTATTCTCGAAAACGATTTACCTGTAGTTTATTTTTATTGGCCAGAATTACCAAATAAAACCTGGAGGCAAAGTGTAGGCCTTAAAAATACAGGTCTTCTTAAGATGGAAGATTTAGCTACGACAATGGGAGATTTAGGGTTTGCAGTTAATTCTTATACGCAAAATGGAACTAAAGAATTTCAGGGTAAATTAAATCTTACAGGAAGTCATTTTGGTTGGTTTCAAGGTGATGTTAATGTTTCTGGTCCTATCTCAGATAATGGGTGGACGTATTCTGCAGGAGCATTTGTCAATTTTGATCCAAGTACGTATGATCTCGGATTTAATAATTATGTAGATCAAACTAAGATTTTTAGAGTAGGTCTTACCAAGTATTTTAAAGAAGATAAAGGCGAATTTAATGTTTACTATAAGTATGCAGATTCTTACGTAAATACAAATTATGCTGTTTTTGAATATGGACCTAATGGTGAAGCTAATGAAATAGATGGTTTCGAAATTGGTAACGATTCTTATATCGTACGTGACGGTCGTATGCGATTTAGAGATATTCGCGATGGTGAATATTATTTTGGAGAATTAGATGGTGCAGCAAATACCAATACTTCTCACAACCTAGATATTTTTGGTAACTATAGATTAGATAACGGCTGGAATTTTAAATATTCAACCCGGCTCCATTTAGCTAAAGCTTCATTGTTATACGGTATTCCACTAAGTATTTTTAACGCCGGTGCTCAAGATGGATATACAATCGCAAGCACAGGAGAAGAATACACAGGAAGAGTAGGAACGCAGTTAGGGTTAAACTCTCCAGAAATTCCTACCACTACGATTATGGGTAGATTTTCCATCAACAAGCAAATCGAAGATCATAATGTAACCTTAGGGATTTTAGAGCAATATTATAATGTAGATAAATATGTTTCTAATAGGTCTCTTTATTTTCAAACTGTAGAAAATCAGCCGCAACGATTAATAGGTCCCAATACCGATGAATATGGTTTTTACGGTTACAACACCAGCGCAGAATATTTTAACGGAACAGAAAACAAATTAGCAGTTTATGCTAACGATACCTGGAAGGTTTCAGATAAATTAAATATAAAAGCCGGTTTAATGTTAAGATACCATTTAATAGATGGTGATTTTACAAGAACGCCACGTTCAGAAGGTTTTACCTTAGCTGATGCAGAACTTACAGCTATAGATGAAAGCTATTTTCATGTTGCAGGTAATTTGAATGCAAATTATAACATCACTAAAAATTTCGGAGTATTAGGTAACTTTTTATATACGGAAGAAAACGGTCGTTTAGAAAACTTTTCGACGGCTATCGATCCTAGTGTTGTAAAAAGTAGAAGTCCACTTGCTGGTTTAGGTGTATTCTGGAATACCGATTATTTTAGTTTAGTTTCGCAAGCAACTTACCTTACTAAGAACAACTATCTAACACGCTATAATTTAGTAAACCCTGCAGATAATACAGAATCTCAACAAACTTCTGTTTTCTATAATATTCAAACATTAGGTTGGACAACAGATATGATGATCACTCCATTTAAAGGATTTAATCTTCATTATTTAATTACAATTCAGGATCCTGTTTATAAAGATTTTACTTTCGATGCCTTTGGAGAAAGTTACGATTATAGTGATAAAACAGTTCTTGAAATCTCTAATGTTCTAATGGAGATAGATCCAAGTTATACCTACAAAGATTGGAGAATTTGGGCAAGTTTTAGATACTTCAGCAAGCAATATGCAAATATTAATAATGCCTTGTTCTTTGCTCCAAGATGGGAGAATTTTGGAGGAGTAAATTATAAATATAACGACCATATTAATTTTGGAGCAACCGTGGTTAACTTCTTAAACCAAACAGGAGCAAAAGGAACAATTAATGGCGCCGAGTTGATTAATGATGCCAGCCAATTCTACGGAAGCACATTATCTGGATCTTATATAAGGCCATTTACCGTACAGGCTTCAGTAAATATTAATTTCTAAAAAGCTAAGAATGTATAATTTAAGCCGTCTTTTTTTATGGTATTTCTGTTTTCAATAACTAATATAAATGCCCAGGATAAGACTATAGCACTTTATGAAGGCGAAGCCCCAGGTTCAGAAAACTGGACCTGGGAAGAAGCTAAAATGTATTCAGATCTTTTTAATACTGAAGTGGTTTACAATGTTGTAAACCCTGAAGTATTGGTCTTTGAACCTCAAAATCCTAATGGAACTTCAATAATTATAGCTCCTGGGGGTGGTTTTCAAACTTTATCAATTCATAAAGAAGGAACTAAACTAGCAGAATACCTAGCGTCAAAAGGTATTACTGCTTTTGTTTTAAAATATCGATTAATTCATTCTAAAACTAAGGATCCAGCGAAAGAGCTTATTGCAAATTTACAGGATAGAGATGCGCATTACGAGCGAACCGCCGCTGTACAAAAGCTAGCAGGTCAGGATTGTATAAAAGCAATAGAATTTGTTAAAAAAAATGCTTCAGCGTATAATTTAGACCCCGATAAAATTGGTGTTATAGGATTTTCTGCCGGTGGAACGGTAATATTAGAAAGTATACTGAACAATTCTTCCGTAGAAAACTTACCAGATTTTGCAGCTTCGATGTATGGAGGTCCTACAGATAAATTATTGAATGCTGAAATTCCACAAAAACCGCTACCATTATTTATTGCGGCTGCAAGTGACGATCAATTAAAATTAGCTCCCAAAAGTATTTCGCTCTATAATAAATGGTTAGCAGCTGGTTACCCTGTAGAATTGCATATGTATGCTTCGGGCGGCCATGGATTTGGAATGTCCAAGCAAAATTTACCAGTAGATACCTGGTTTAAGCGATTTGAAGATTGGTTGATTCAATATAACTATATAAACGATTAAATATGACAAGTAAAATTAGTATAGTTGCTTTTTTGGCTTTATTAAGCTTTAAAGCACTTACTGCGCAAAATGCGCCACAGTATGAAAAAGCGTCTATAGACGAGCTGATAAATGCCATGACGCCTGAAGAAAAAGCCAAATTATTGGTAGGTCCCGGGATGCCCGGTTATGCTGGCTTAGTACCTTTAGAAGGTGAACCAGATGTTAGAGTTTTGGGAGAAGCCGGTGGAAACGATCAAATTCCAAGATTAGGGATTCCAGAAACTGTTTTTGCTGATGGACCTGCCGGATTACGTATAGAGCCAAAACGTCAAAACGATCCTAATACATATTACGCTACAGCATTTCCTGTAGGAACGGCTTTAGCTTCAACATGGAATACAGATTTGATCGAATCTGTTGGAGAAGCCATGGGAGAAGAAGTGAAGGAATACGGAGTTGATGTTTTATTAGCACCTGCTTTAAATATTCATAGGAATCCGCTTAACGGTAGAAACTTTGAATACTATTCAGAAGATCCTTTAGTTGCCGGTAAAATTGCAAGTGCTTATATTAAAGGTATTCAGTCTCACGATGTGGGTACTTCTATTAAGCATTTCGCGGCAAACAATCAGGAAACCAATCGCCTGGCGGTAAACGCTCATATTAGCGAACGTGCTATGAGAGAGATCTATTTACGTGGTTTCGAAATTGCGATAAAAGAGTCTAAACCATGGACGGTGATGACCGCCTATAATAAACTAAACGGAACTTATGCTTCTGCAAACAAAGATCTATTAACCACTATTCTTAGAGATGAGTGGGGATACGAAGGTTTGGTTATGACCGATTGGTTTGGTGGTTATCCAGGATTCGAATCTATTTTAGAGGAAGGATCTGTTAGTGATGTTGTCGCTCAGATCAATGCAGGGAATGATCTATTGATGCCTGGAACTGAAGCACAACGTGAAGCATTGGCTAAAGCTATCGAAGAAGGAACTGTAAACGAAGAAGCGGTAAATGCCAGTCTAAGACGTATTTTAGAATACATCCGTAAATCACCTACGACAGATAATTACAAATTCAGCAACAAACCAGATCTGGAAGCGCATGCAGAAGTAACCAGAAAGGTTGCAGCTGAAGGAATGATCTTATTGAAAAATGAAGATAACGTATTACCATTTACCGATAAATCTGGAAGTATCGCTGTTTTTGGTGATCATTCTTACAGCTTTATTGCTGGAGGTACTGGGAGTGGAGATGTAAACGAAGCTTATAGTATTTCGTTGCTACAAGGATTAGATAATGCAGGTTATACGGTAGATGAAGAATTACAGAACTTATACGAGCCATTTGTGGCACAAGCAGTAGAAAATGAAAATAAGCGACGTGAAGAAATTGGTTTACTAGCCGATAATAAGCGTCTACCTGAAATGTTACCAGAAGATAAGTTAGTAGAAGCTAAAGCAAAATCTGCAGATGTTGCGGTTATTACTTTAGGAAGAAATTCAGGTGAGCAGTTCGATAGAAAGATAGATGATGACTTTTATTTAGGTCAGGATGAGGTGAAATTGATAAACACTGTAACTGAAGCTTTTCATGCTGAAGGTAAGAAAGTGATCGTGATTCTTAATATTGGTGGTGTTATCGAAACAGCATCATGGAAAGATAAAGTTGATGCAATTTTATTAGCATGGCAGCCAGGACAAGAAGGGGGGAACTCGGTAGCTGATGTTTTCAGCGGAGAAGTAAACCCAAGTGGTAAATTAACCATGACTTTCCCAATCGATTATAACCACCATGCTTCAGCAGCAAACTGGTTAGGAGAGCCCATACAAAAACCAACCGATGTTTATTATAAGGAAGGAATTTATATTGGGTATCGTTACTTTGATACTTTCGATGTAAAATCGTCTTACGAATTTGGCTATGGTAGTTCTTATACTACTTTTGAATATTCTGATATTAAACTTAGCACTTCAAATTTTGAAGATGAATTAGAAGTTTCTGTGAAAGTGACCAATACTGGTAATGTTGCCGGAAAAGAAATTGTACAGCTTTATGTAAGTGCTCCTGCTAATTTGGTGGATAAGCCATCACAGGAATTAAAAGCATTTGGTAAGACCAAAACTTTGAAACCAGGTAAGAGTGAAATTTTAAAATTCACTTTAAGCCCTAAAGATCTCGCTTCTTTTGTAGATGCTCAAAGTGCATGGATAGCTGAAAAGGGAACTTATACCTTAAAAATTGGTGCTTCATCTTTGGATATTAAGTTGAAAGATGAGTTTGAAGTTTCTTCGAACATTACTGCAGAAAAAGTAAATAACACCTTCGATCTAGATACTGAAATGCCAGTACTGAAGAATTAATCTAGGCTAATGATTAATAAAAAAGCCCGGCGAATGCCGGGCTTTTTTGTTTTGTAAAACTAATAAAAGAAAATGCCGGGTAACCACTCCCGGCATTTTCAACCTAACCTAACCAACTAACTAACCAATCTTTATAATCCAACTATTTGTATTAGCCTAAAAATCTTTTATCTATATTTTCCTAATAAAATTCCCTTCTCCCAAGAATATCTTCAGAAAAGGGAATCACTTTCTCCAATCCCATTTTCATTCGTTTAAAAAGGCAATGTCTCAGTCACAACAAATCACTTACATTTCTCTACCGAGGAGCTTCATCTCCCAGACTGATTCATGCCTCTGCTCAGTCCAAACCTATAAATCTAATTAGTAGGGCTCTTAGCTTTATAGGTAAGGCGCTGAGCTATAAACTCAAAACTCAAAAACAAAAAATTATGTCAAACATCAAGTAGCTATTTTGATATTTTTATCTCTTAACTACATGACAAATATAGCACAGCATTAAAGCTGAAATTGGAAGAAATCGTTGAGGATTTTTAAAGTATAGATGGAAGGTAATAAAGTGCCGTCGAGTTGTAAATGAAGTGTATTTCTTATAAAAGATTTAGACGTTTCATAAGTTCAGGGCGGTTAGATCGGCTAACTGGGATTACGTCTTTCTCAATTAAAACGCTATTGTCTTCTATATCAATAATTTTATCGACGTTTATGATAAAAGATCTATGGATTTTTAAAAAGAGGCTATCGGGTAGTTTGTCTTCGATCTTTTTCATGGTAGAGTGTACCGTATAGTTTTTTCCCGATGTTTTTATTAAAATATAATCACCTCTTGCTTCTATTAAATAGATCGTTGGGATATCTATTTTAATTAATCTACGATCTATATTCACATAAAGGTCGTTACCAGAATCTTTAGGATTGGCTTCAACTTTTTCAGAAGATGTTGTTTCTGAAATTTCAGAAGGAGAGAAGTTTAAAGCTTTTTTAATGGCTTTATCGAAACGTTCCTGGACGATGGGTTTTACCAGGTAATCTACGATGCAATCATATTCGAATGCTTCTATAGCAAAGTTTCTATCTGAAGTAGATAATATGATCTTTGGAGGATTTTTAATGGTTTGAATGAAATCAAAACCATTAAAATCTGGCATGTGTATATCAAGGAAGATAAGCTCTACCTCATTTTGGTTAAGATGCTTAATGGCCTGTAAGGCATTAGAAAATTCTGCCTGTACTTCTAGATTTTCATTATTTGAAGCAAGTTTTTTTAAAATAGTTCTCGCTGCTGCTTCGTCATCTACAATTATACACTGCATAGGTTAGATTTTAGGCTTTTTGAATAAACGTGGTCATTGCGTTAAGAATCTCTTCAAATCGCTGATATAGATCATCGTTAACTATACCTTTACGAAGGCTGTCTTCATGATCTATTGCAACCTGATAGCTCTTTTCTAAGCCTAAAATACTAATTTTATGTTTAATTTTATGAACATCGTCACCGGCGCGCATAAAATTATCTGTTTCCAAATGATTTTTGTAGTTCTCAATTTCTTGAGGCAGCTCTAAACGAACCACGTCCAGTAATTGCTCTTCAAAATCTTTGTCTCCACCAGATAGCTGGCTTATGTAAGAGTAGTTAGGTTTCTCTTCCATATCGATTTATTTAGGTAAAGTAAAGTAGAAAATGGTGCCAATTGATAATTCGCTTTCTAGCCAGATTTTTCCACCATAAAAATCGATGATCTTTTTTACAATGGATAATCCAATTCCGGTAGAATTAAAATCGTTATCAATTTTTTCAAATATCTGAAAAATTTTGTTGAAATGATCTTTTTCGATGCCTTTTCCGTTGTCTTTTATAGAAAATATCCAAAAATCGTCACTTTCTTCGACATTTACTTTTATTATACCTTCAGGTTTATCAATACTTTTTACCGCATTTTGCATTAAATTTTGAAACAATTGCTGTAGCCGGAATTTGTCACCATTCACCACAGGAAGTTGGTCTGAAATTTCGATTTTGATATGAGAAGGTTTGTAAATGATCTGTACGATTTCGTTAACCAGATGATGTGTATCTACTTCGTAAACATCGAGCACTTCCTGATCTATGGTAGAATAATTTAAGATGCCGCTAATTAGCGCATCCATTTTCTCTACGCTTTTTAAAACGATATTTAGCTGGTTGATCCCATTTTCATCGATTTTGCCCTCGTAGTCTTGTTTTATCCAGGTTACTAAACTATTTATACTTCGTAGAGGTGATTTTAGATCGTGCGAAACCATGTGGGCGTAGTCTGAAAGAACCTGATTTTTCTTTTCGAGGTTTAATAAAAGTGCTTCCTGCTCTCTATTGATTTTCGCGATTTCCAGCGATTGTTTTTCTATATAAGTTGCGAGATCTGAAACATTAAGTTCTTCTCCAGATTGACTTTTATTTGCTGAATTTTTAATATCTAAATTAGCGATTACCGCTTTTAAGCGATCTAAGATTTCTTTTTGGCTTTGTGCCTCTAATCTTAACTTTCGGTTAGCGCTAAATAATTCGTCCGAACTTATTTTCATAGCCCGCTGAATCATGCTTAGTTGGTCATCATTTGTTTTGTAAGATTCCTCTACGGCTTTAAAGAATTCTGCGAATCGCTCATCTTCGTTAAATTCTTCGGGAAAGTATTTTCTAATTTGCCGTTTTAGTAGAGGATTCATGCTATTCGCTTATTAAGGTTAGTGTCATGGTTTGGTTATGCAGGTTACACTCCATACTTGTAGCATAAGGTGCAATTTCTCCGTAAGAATAAAAGCCCGCTATTTTTGCCTGTTTACCTAAAATTTCAGAGACCTCTTCTATCTCTTCTTCCACTCTTTGGTCCATTATGATCCTGCGACCAATGCAACTTACCAAAACCGCAAGTTCAGGTAATTTAGAATGTCTTTCTATTGCTTTCGATGCAGCGGTTGCTGCTCCCAGAGCAATACCATCTACAGTTGCCATCATTAGTTGTGCGTGTGCACCTTCAGGAACATCACCTGCCAGGATCATCGATTTATTTTGAACGTCGATGTTAAGTATAGTTCTAACCAGGCTGTAAGATTTTCCATCTTCAGTAACATTTAAAGGGTAAAGTAAAGCAGCCTGCGGAAGCTCCTGCGCTTTATCACCAAGATATTTCGAATACAGATCTAAAGCAGGTAGATCATCTAATTCTATAAGCACATTGCCTTTAGATTTTGTGATTATGCGTTCAGGCCCAAAAGGTATCCATCCGCCATAACTAGCATAAGTAACTTCCAGGCTTGCTCCATATAGCCCGATCATAATTATTTCTCCTTCTTTTGGATTTTCGTTGTAAGAAGCCAGTGTCTTTTCGAATCTTGCACCATCGCCACATAAACCTCCAGTTAGAGTGATTTTTTGCTTGGTGTATTTTTCTATCCCTTTTATTAAAGAACTACCATTAACAAAACTACCCTCTGAAACTATAAAAAAATGCTTTAGATTTTCTTTTTCAAATTGACTCGCTAAATGATAACCTAGAGCTTCGCCATTTTTATTGAAATCTAAGATGTTTGCGGTTTTAACCTCGAAGCTTGCTTTTTCGAATTCAATAAGTGTAACTGCAATGGAGTTTTCAGTAACTTTTTCGCCTGTAATTTCTCCGGCAGCACTTCCAAATATTAGGTGGTGATAAGGAAACTCTTCGCGAATATCTTCTAAAACTTCAGGATCTTCTAATAATTTTCTTTCAGCAAAAATTAGAACTAGTGGATTATTTAAATGCTCTTTAGCTCCGCTGGTGTATTGCCAGAAAGAATCTAAGGTTTTTATTGCCTGAAGTATCTTCATATTTGTTTTTTTAAACTGAAAAAGAAAACCGTTCCTTTACCTACTTCACTATCCAGCCAGATTTCACCTTCATAAAGATCGATCACTTTCTTCACGATACTCAAACCAACCCCCGTAGACTTTTCATGAGTTCCCAAAGCATTGAAAATTTTGAATATTCGTTGGTGATGCTCCTTTTCTATCCCTATACCATTGTCTTTTATACTGAAGGTGTAATGCGTCGTATTTTCTGTATAATCGATTTCTACAAATCCTTTTTCCTTATCAATATAGTTTACAGCGTTGCTTAATAGATTTTGAAAAACCTGCTGAATTCTGGTACGATCACCATAAATTACCGGTAACTTATTTAAGATCGTCACTTTTATATGTTCTGGAATATAAATCAAGCCTAAAATTTCTAATACCAGTTCCTGAAGGTCTAACTCTTGTTTTTGGATATTTCCATCTTCGATGCTAGAATATCTTAAGATATTTTCGATAAGATGATCCATCTTTTCTACTTTGCCCTGCATAAGATCCAGATTCATCATACTCTCTTCTCCCAGTTTTTCTCTAAAATCTTCTTTGGTCCAGCTTAAAAGTGCAGAAATATTACGCAAAGGTGATTTTAGATCATGAGAAACGATGTGGGCATATTCGTTAAGATGTTCGTTTTGTTGCTCCAGGTTTTTAAGTAATTGTTCCTTTTGGGCTTCTAGCAATTTCATTTCTGTGATGTCCAGGTGTATCCCAATAGATCCAAGCATTTTACCATTTACATCATAATTGGGGGCACCACTAACTAACCAGTATCGAAGCTGGTTATCTTTAGTTCTTACCCTTACTTCGTAAGAATTAGAAACTCCTTTTTGTCTTATTTTATCATTCTTGTTAAACTCGGCTTGAGATTCGGGGATCAGGAATATATCAGAAGCTGTTTTTCCTACAAGTTCATCTTCTGTATAACCACTCATTTCAGTAAAACTTTGGTTGGCCATTAAAATGGTATCTTTAAGATCTACTTCTAACAAGCCAAGATTCATATTAGCGATTATACTACTATATTTTTCTTTTTGCGCTTTAAGGCTCTCCTTGTAGTTTTTCTGAATCGTTACATCATCGTAGCTCCAAAGATGACCTTTATATTTACCTTCATGATAAATAGGAATGTAGCTACGTTCGTAAATGCTTCCATTAACAAGTTCTAATTCTTCCCCTATTACTATTTCTTTTTTATCTAGTAATTCATCAATCCTGTTTACAAACTGCTCTGGATCTTGAAAGTAGCTCTTATTTTCTTCTGCAGCATTAGAACAATCTGCACCTTTTAAGACCTCTGGACTAGCCTGGATGCCAAAAAGATTACAAAATTTGTTATTGGTAAGCAGTATTTTACGGTTTTCGTCTTCTAATAAAATTCCAGTTTGTAGATTAACGATCAAGGTTGAAAGTCGATTCTCTGACTCTTCGATTTTTTCTTTCGCGATCTTTTCTTTGGTGATATCTTCAACTGTGGCGACCTGATAAAGAATTTTACCAGCTTCGTCTCTAATAGCAGCAACCCGTGTTTTAGCCCACAATGTTTCTCCGCTTTTTTTAATGTATCGCTTATTAATGGTATATGATTCTATTTCACCTTCGATCATTTGCCGTAACTTCTCACTGCTGACTTCATCTTCTGGATGAGTAACATCTTTTATGCTAAGATTATTGAATTCTTCCAGAGTGTATCCAAACATACTCACCAGGGATTTGTTGACTTTTAAAAGACCTTTAAAGTTGGTTTTTGTAAGAGAGATGCCAATAGGGGAGTTGTCGAAAATAAGATCTAATTGTTTGTTTTGAGACTCGAGCTGGCGTTTAATTTCGATCTCTTCGGTGATATCACGGGCAACGCCTTGTGCCGCTACCGGTTTACCATCACGGTCATAGATAATACTTGCGTTAATCTGAACTATTTTTTCAGTACCTTCTTTGGTGATGATCCTTGCTTTATAATCATTATAACTACCGGTATGATATAGTTGTTTAAAGGCGGCTGCAGTATATACGACGTAATCAGAATGTACTAAGTTTAGTAGATTTACAAGCTCTTTTTCATTATCGTAACCAAGCATATCTTTGGCTGCCTGGTTCATTTTAAGGACATTTCCCTGAATATCCATAACGATGTATGCATCGATGATATTTACAAATACACCTTCTAGCTGGGAAGTCTTTTCGTTAAGTAGTTCTTTAAGGCGATTGTTTGATTGGCGAAGTGCTTCAGAGAGGTCGTATAATTCGGTCGATTTTTCTTCCAGTATTTTTTCAGCAAGTTTTCTGGCCTTTTTTTCTCTTTCTAGCGCTCTTTCTAATATTTCAATTTTGTTGGTAGGCTCCATGTTTTTTAGATATCACGAATCTGACCTTAGTTCCGTCATCTTCGATCTTTTCTAACCGAATTTCAGAACCCTGGTCATAGTGTTCAAAAGTTTTTTCCATTAGGGCTTTGGCGAACATGTACATTGCTCTCTCTGAAAAATACAAAATTTCTAGATGATCTTCGTTCTTTTTTTCAATTTTAAAAGTTGGAAGCTCTGCTCCCGGATATAATTTTCTTACCTGAACATGAATATGATTCTCGATAGAAGATAATAATTCTATTGGATCTTTGTACAATGCAAATATTCCAGGATGTACACTGGTAAGAACATTAAAAAAATAGAGTCCGTAATTATAGATAAGACCATCCAGAGGAATATCTACCTTTTTACTAAGATTTATCAAAAGGCTTTGCATTTCTACAAAATCGTAGGTTCCTACAGAAGTATAAACTCCATCAGATTGCAGTTTAGATTCATTTATTATATGATCTACTACCTCAATACCAAATTTTTTCTCGACCATATCGAGAAATTCTGTAAATACAATGCCTTTCATAACTTTATCCTTTAATCAATTCGTTCTGACTCCAATAATCAAGGGCGCTACTAAGTTTGGATACATAATCTTCGTATTTCAAAGGTTTAATAATGTATCCTGCTATACCAATTTTGTAGCACTCCAATAGATCTCTTCGGTTACTAGAAGTGGTTAGGATAATAGTGGGTATGTATTTTAAGACATCATCTGCCTTTAATATTTTAAGAAATTCTATACCATTCATTTTAGGCATATTTAGATCTAAAAATATAATATCTGGTAGGCGGTCTTTCTTGTTTAAGATCGTAAGGGCTTCTTCACCATTTTTAGCTTCAATGATATGGTGAGGTAGGGATAAGGAAGAAATTGTTCTGTTCAATTTCATCACTTCGATCATATCGTCCTCGATAAAAAGGATTGTTAGCTTATTTTTCATTTTAATTTTAGTGTCTTATGTAAACAAAATTCAGATAATCTTAGTGAAAAATAAGGAGTATTCGTCTAATTAGAAATTAGTATCGTTAAATGGTTGTTTTGGATAGTTGAGTGGGAAATAATAATATTTTGTGCAGGAATAAATCTTGTTGCTCAAACACTTTCCGTTTGAATCTTTTCGATATGTTCGAATGCATCGTGCAAGGAAGTTACCTGAAAAATTTTTCTTCGGTAAAACATTCGTTCGAAAATAAGATTCATCATTCCTGAAGGATGCGGAGTAATTACAGAAAAACTCTTTAAAAAATATCGATTATTAAAGAATTTTAACCAGTCTTGAGATACCGTGTAGTATTCGTTGATTCTGTTAGAAATATAATGAGGTCTACAATCTTCACCAAGAATTCGCTTGGCATCAGCAATTACTTGTTCTGCGCATTTCCAGTTAAAAGTAATGCCTTTATGCATTTCTGAAACAATAATATCATCAAGAAAATAAAATACACCAAAATCATAATCGATAGATTCGATTACCTGGTCAGTATATTTTGAATCTGCAAGCCTCATAATTATTGATATTGCATTATAAGTTAGTGAATTTTCTTAAAATAAGAAAGCCAAAAGTGCTAAAAACGAATCGATAGTGTAAAAAATGGCCGGTTGAAAACCGGCCATAAATAGTATGTATTTTTTATCCTTGCTGTTTTAATTTTGAATTTTAAAGTTTATAGGTATCGTATATCGAACAGGTACTGGTTTACCTCTTTGTTTACCGGGCTCCATTGTAGGCAAAAGTTTGATAACTCTTTTTCCTTCTTCCTCAAGAAGTTTATGTGGTCCTCTTGCCTTTACATTTTTAACGTCTCCGTTCTTATCTATTTCGAACATTATAGTTACTCGATTTATACCGCTTAGACCTAGATCTTCGCCCAAACCAGTATTAAACCTTTTGGTTATAAAGCGAGAGATCTTCTCACTCATGCAGGCTTTTCGCTCTTCATTATCGTCTAAGCTTTCGCATCCTGGAAAAATCGGGACATCTTCAATAAATTCAAAAGGAACTGGTTCTACTGGATCATCCTCTGGAGCTTCAATTATTTCATCTACTTCTACGATATCGTCTAAACTTGTTTCTGTACTTTCTATTTCGTCCTCATTCTCAGGAGATTCATCCTCAATAAGTTCAATTACCGGTGGATCTTTAGGTTTTGGCGGCGGTAAGTCTTCCTGAACCTTTGTTATGGGGATGGCCTCTTCTTCAGTCATTTCTGTAGGATCCCATTGCTCTGCTTTTGCTTGTTTTTGATCATAGGTTTTTAAATTGATCATTAAATAAGAGAACAGTAAGACGACGATAAGTCCAATTTGTAAAAATAGAACGGTCTTTTTCCTAAGATCTGCCTTTGGGTTTTTCTTCGGTTTCATAATAAAAAAATTTATGTTAATAAAAAATGTTACAAATTGAACTTATCAAATCACTGATAAATAGGGAGGTGGTGACTGTTATTTTAATAACAATTTTTATGCCGCATAAAGCTTTTTAACGTTTATTTAGGAAGGGTTGTTATCGATAATAGGACGTTTTTATCGTTCATAGAGCAATTGGATGTGGTGAAACATATTGATTTATAAGTAATTGTATGATTTGTAAGATTTTTTGTAGTTTTTGCAGATTATTTAAGAATCTTATCGAAAAAAGTCTTAAAATTTTAACTAATAGAATATTAATTCTTTATTTAGATCCCAGATGCAAAAAATAGTAGTTGCTCACAATCTTAAGTGAGTGACGAGGCGAAGCAGTATTTATGCCTCTCATCACCCCTCCCTACAAATACTTTTAGCAAGATTAGAATTTTTTAAACTAAAAAAATTATATGCTATGAAATGGTTTGTATTATACACAAAAAGTAGATTTGAAAAAAAAGTAGCCGATAGATTAAGAAACATAGGTTACGAAGTTTATTGTCCTTTGGTAGAAAGATCAAGTAAATGGTCTGATAGAACTAAAATAGTAACAGATCCACTATTTAAATCTTATGTATTTGTGCGTCACGCTTCCAATCCTAAAACAGAAGTTATGAATGTACCAGGTGTTGTGCAATATCTTTATTGGCTAGGAAAACCTGCAATAGTTAAACAACATGAGATTGATACCATCGAAGAATGGTTAAATATGGGAGAGGTAGAAGATTGTATGATTACAAGTATGTCTCCAGGCGATCGAATTAAAGTCAAAAAAGGTCTTCTAAAAGGCAAAGATGGAGTAATCAAAGAAATAAATGGAGATTCTGTTAAGCTAATTTTAAGTAGTCTTGGATGCACTGTCGTCATCAAAACTTTAAGTTTAGCTTAATATTTTATACTAAACCGTTATATTTAGTTTTTAGTCCATTATTTTATTTCGCTATCGATGATTAAAGCATTATTTAGAACCCGTTTCTCTGGGCTCATTTATCATAATTGGTTTAAGATAATATTCGTTTTTATTGCAGGACAAGGGGCCGTGCAGTTTGTTCAGTTGTTAAGCGGGTTCTTTTTAATACATTGGTTATCTGTGGAAGATTACGCACAGTATAGCATAGCTTTTGCCTTTCAAAGTACTGCGCAGGTTTTGGTTGAGTTAGGAGTTTCGGGATCTGTTGTTGCGCTAGTAGGCAATAGGGTGAATGATAAAGCTGTTTTAGGGAAATATATCAAAGGAGGAAAGTTTTTTAGAAACCGCATGTTTTTCGTGGTTAGTGTAATATGTTTAATTGGGTTTCCATATATGACCTGGCAGCACGGTTGGCCTATACACATAACTGTTTTTCTATTAATTTGTATACTACTAAACTTATTTTTTTCAGGAAATACTGCTTTTTACATTACTCCTTTGATGATTCATAGGAAGTTAAAGGATATCTATAATATTCAACTTACAAGCGGTGTTTGTCGGCTGATTTTTTTATGGACTGTATATCTACTATCTATTATAAATTCTTGGATAGCAGCATTAACAACATGCCTAACTGTGTTTTACAATGGCGAAAGATTTCGTAAAAAATCAAAGGAATTTATAGATGAACCAGTTGAGAGTGATCCAGAAACTAGAAAAGAGATTTTAAACTATGTTAAGCCAGTTATACCAGGTATAATTTATTCAGCATTCAGCGCTCAAATCTCGTTGTTTATCATTGGAATTTTCGGAGCTTCTGAAAATATAGCTGAAGTAGGCGCACTAGGAAGACTAGGACAGATATTTATGATTTTTAATATGGCTAGCTCTACACTTGTAGTACCTTATTTGGCAAGACAATCTAAAAAACATTTAGGTAGAAAATTTTTAGCTATTTTGGGAATAGGTCTATGTATAGCACTTACACTTATTACGATTGGTTTTATACTTCCCGAACCGCTTCTATGGATAATGGGAGAAAAATACTCTCACCTTGAAGGAGAAGTAGGGTTATTAATACTTAATTCAAGCATAATTTTTATTAATGTTTTGATGTGGGATATGAACTGTTCTAGGAAATGGTTGTGGTCCTGGATTCCAATAGTTAGTATAAGCTCTAACGTATTGCTTCAGGCTCTAATGATTTTTACTATGGATCTAAGTACAACCTATAGTGTTTTAATCTTTAGTGTTATTCTAAGCATATTTAATTTATTAAATAAAATCCTGGTTACTATAATCGGTTTAAACAAGACAAAAAATGAAATTAATTTATTATCAGAAGAATAAAAACTTCGGAGATGCCCTAAACCCATTCATTTTTAAAAAATTAATTCCTAATTTTTTTGATGATGATCCTAGTTCGATATTCTTAGGTATAGGTTCTATTCTTCAATTTCATTTTCCTGAGGCACATAAAAAAGTTGTTTTTAGTACAGGTTTTGCTTACGGAAAACTACCAGAAATTGACTCTTCTTATGATGTTATTTGTGTGCGCGGACCTTTAACGGCTAAAAGAATAGGAATAGATCCTAAATTAGGTATTACTGATGGAGCAGCCTTATTGAAGACGTTTGACTTTGGAGAAAAGGAAAAGAAATATAAGGTTTCTTTTATGCCACATCATCAAAGTGATAATAATTACGACTGGAAGAAAGTCTGTAGAGAAGTAGGTTTTAATTATATAGATCCTCTTTCCCCGTTTTTAGAGATAATCGATGCAATTAAATCTTCTGAGGTTATTCTAGCAGAAGCTATGCATGCTGCAATTGTTGCAGATACCTTACGCGTACCTTGGATTCCTATCAAAATGTATCCTAGTATTAATGAATTTAAATGGAAAGACTGGACCTCTTCTTTGGATATGCAGTATACACCAAATTGTTTAAAAGCCCCTTATAATTTAGGTGCGACTTCAGAAAAGATAGCAACTCGTTTAAGTTTAGAAGATGGTTTGCTTTTAAAGGGGCTTTCAAAGGTTCATTATAAATATAGTGATATGCTCAAGCGAAATCAATTTATTGATCAGTTTGGTGATATGTGTAAAGCACCACAATTTTTAAGTGATGAAAAGTTACTTGATGATAAAGTAGGTCAACTTCAGGAGAAAATAGAAGTATTTAAAAGAAAGTATAGTTCACTTTACACGCTATAATATGAAATTAGAGAAAATTATTACACTTGCCAATAGACACGTTAAAATTCAATTTTTAGCGATGGAACGCTCATTAAGAGCTACCGGCTGTGATTTGCCTATATGGGTTATTCCGTTTAATGATGATAAATTTGAACTGCCTGAGAATTCGTTTTGGTGGGAGGAACAAGAGTTAATTAAATGGACCAAGGAAAACAATATTTTTGAAATGTGTCGAAAATATCAGTGCCTGTTAACCAACAATTATCAGTATGTTGACTCGGATATTGTATTTCTCCGAAATCCACAGGAAGTTTTAAAAGATCACTCTGGATTTATTAGTTCCTGTACACATTGGAATAATCCAGATCACACTTTCAATTCAGAGAGTCGGGATTACTTTAAATCGAAAAGCACAATTTGGCAAAGTTCAATATTCAACGCAGGGCAATTTGCATGCGATCAAATTCTGTATACTCTTCAAGATTTAATGGATACTTGTCATGGGAGATTCAAGAAAACTCTTATAAATGAGATCAATTTGTATAAAGATCAAGTCGCTCTAAACCT
Source organism: Zunongwangia sp. SCSIO 43204 (assembly GCF_019904275.1). Taxonomy (GTDB): domain Bacteria; phylum Bacteroidota; class Bacteroidia; order Flavobacteriales; family Flavobacteriaceae; genus Zunongwangia; species Zunongwangia mangrovi. The sequence continues at coordinate 4,563,342 of NZ_CP063204.1, read as the reverse complement.
ATTAGTTAGTTTGACAGGTGTTGAAGTAAACAATTTAACCCTTCCCCCATCAAATATGCAGTCTACTTGGGCTGGCGACTATACAGATGAAAATTTCGAAACTATCTATTGGGATAGGGAAGATCAAAAGCCATATATACTGCATTGGGCAGGTGTTCCAAAATTTATAAAAATTCCGGTGAATAAATACTTTCTCAAATTTCTAGAGCCACACGAAGAAAAAGAATGGAAAGAATTTATAGCAAAAGAAGAAAAACAAAGCAAAAATCTCTCGATACGGAATTTCAAAATTAAAATGCATCGCTTTAAAAAAGCATTGCAAACAGCTTAATCGAGATCTCAACTAAATAAAGATGAATAATATTTCTATAGTTATCCCAACAAGGCATAGAAATGAACATTTACAAGAGTGTTTAACATTACTGTCTCCAGATTTACAAAAGTATCCATTAAATAATTACGAAGTTATTGTCTCTGATGATGGTAGTATTACAACAGCAGAGAAGTTAATCCTAGAAAAATTTCCCTGGGTGAAATGGGTTAAAGGTCCACAAAAAGGACCTGCCGCCAATAGGAATAACGGAGTAAAATATGCTAAATTTAATTGGATTGCTTTTACAGATGATGATTGTTTGCCATCTAAAAACTGGTTAGAATCTTTTAGTTGCGCTATTGACGATAATCCTGAAGCAAATGTTTTTGAGGGAAAAACAGAAGCAGATAGAAGAAAAAAGCGCTTCAATGAGGTAGCTCCAATCAACTCGAATGGAGGATTGTTATGGAGCTGCAATCTTATGGTAAGAAAACCTTATTATTTGAGTATGGGAGGGTATTGCGAAGAATTTAAATTTGAACTAGAAGACATTGAATTTAGAACTCGAGTTCAAAAAGATAAACAACCCATAATTTTTGTTCCTAAAGCATTTGTTTGCCATCCTTGGAGAAAAATAGATAATAAGTATAAGGTTGAATATGAAAGTGTACTTATTTTTTTGAAAAGACATCCAGACCATCAAAAGCATTACAGTTTAACGACCAGATTAAAGATTATCGCAGTAATGACCCTAAACCTCTTCAAAGATGCTTTTCGTTTTAAATTTAGAGGGATCGGTTATGCAATTGTAGATCTATTTTATGAATTAAGAAGTGCTTTCGTGGTGCACTTTAAAATTGTTGCAAATCAGAAGTAGATTAATAAACCTGTTTAATAATCATTAAAAACTTAAAATCATGGCGAAATATTGCGTTTTTGGCGGATTGGGATTTATTGGTAAATATATCGTAAATCAATTAAGGTCTGAGGGTCATCAAGTGATCGTAATAGGGATGAAAATGCGTAATCTTGAAGATTATTATGATTGGAATGGATTGACATACCTTAAGCTAGAACAAATAATGGAAGGGGTTAATGGAGTTATAAACTTAGCTTATGCTTCTACACCAAAAACCAGTTTTGACGATCCTATCACAGATATTAAAGATAATCTTCCTTCTATTGTGAATTTCTTGGAATGGATGAGTTTATTTTCTGTAAAGAGAATTGTAATGGTGTCTACAGGAGGGGCTATTTATGGGAACACAAATGAAAATCCCATTTCAGAAGCAGCTGCAACAAACCCTATATCTCCTTACGGTATAACTAAACTTGCGGTAGAGAAATATTCCTCTATGTATTGTACTCATAAGAAGTTACCAGTTATAACCGTTAGACCAGGAAATGCTTATGGTGTTGGGCAATCGCCATTTCTGGGGCAGGGATTTATTGCAACTGCAACATATTCTGTTCTAGATCAAAGGGAAATGAAAATCTTTGGCAAAAATGGAACAGTTAGAGATTATATCCATGTTAAGGATGTTGCAAATGGTATTATTGCAGCGCTAAAAAAAGGAAAGATTGGAGAAACCTATAATATAGGAACTGGTAGAGGAGCATCGACCAAATTTGTCTTCGATTATATATCGAAATTAGCCAGAAAGAACGGCTTTTTTTCTCCGAAAGTTCAAATAGAAAAATTAAGACCATTCGATGTGAGAAAGAATATTCTGGATAGTTCAAAACTAAAAAAGGATACCGGTTGGTACCCTCAAGTAAGTTTAGAAGAAGGAATTGAAGAATATTGGAATCACAGTCTTGAGGCTTTTAAATCTAAAGCCATTGAACGTGTTTTGTGGGCTTAAATAATTATAATATGCATTGTGTAAGAGTTATAGATCCGTCAAAAAAGATCGTTATCTTTTTATCTGCGAAAGAAGATATAGGGCGTGAAAGAAAAGCATATTATTATGCTTTAAAAAAATATTTTAATGTTGTCTGTTGTATTGATAAAGAACTCGATCAGGTAATTGCTTCTATGGAGTCTCAGGGAGAAATATTCTTAATTCTCTATCCAGATCCTTGCGAGGCCATTATTCCTGAAAATATTTTGAGTATTAACTATCCTACAGGTTGTTTTCAAATAGACACTTACGATGGAACTAAAGCTAGATTAGACCAATCGATGCTCTTTGATCATGCATTTATATTTCATCCGAAGTATGATAAAATGCTTGAAGGAATGGGACATCCTGGAGTAACTTTACTTCCACATGCAGTTGAGACGAATCTCTATCCAGAATTTATAAAAGAAAGAAAATTCGATGTAGGATGGGTTGGTCGTTTAGATGGACCTTTTTATCAAATTCGAAAAGAGCAGGTAGAAGCAATTAGTAAACGTTATAAAACCAACGATATTAATAAATTCTATAATCAGGATGAGTTAATATCTGTTTATACAAACTCAAAAATTGCTGTCAATATATCGAGGGATGATTATATGATAGATGCGAATTTAAGATGTTTCGAAATTATGGCTTCTGGAGCGCTGTTGATAACAAAAAAACCTACGGAACTAGATGAAATTGGTCTAGTCGCAGGAAAACATTTTGTGACTTACAAAACAACAGAAGAATTACTTAATAAGATATCCTATTATTTACAAAATGAAAATGAAAGAAAACGCATAGCTTTTCAGGGATATCAGGCGGTTAATAAGTCTCATGATTTTGTAAACAGAGTAGAGACGATCGTAGAGGTAGTTCAGAGAAATAATAATAGAAAATTAGCTCCAGCAAGGAATTGGCGAGCGACTAAAAAAAATGAAGTGTTTTTTGAATATTATGCTCATCGTAGAAAGTTATTTAAAGCACTTAAATATGGTATTTATCTATTGAAATCTAGATATAGCCGATCCTTGTATGTCTTCAAGAATTTGGGAAGAATAGTTTTTTTAAACATGAAATTTTATACGAAATAATATGAGTTTAACAATACTTCACGTAGCAGATATAAAGCTTGATCCTTATTCAGGGATGGGAAGGATAGCATATTTTTGGAAAAAAGCTTTTGAAGAAGCAGGTCATCAATTTATTCATTTGGGAAAAGAAAATGTGGTTACAAAGCATCCTTCAGAATTTCCTGGTAAGGCTTTTAAGATATTTAAAGAAAAATTCGGCAAAAAGAAGCCAGATGTTATTTTGGCTCATGAGCCTGTGTCTGGAAAATTTATTGGAACCAATATTCCAATAGCGCTTTTTAGTCATGGAATAGAGCAGCGAGAGTGGAATTTAAGAAACACTTACTATAAAAAATTTCATGACGAGGTTAGCTTAAGAAGTAAAGTTTTGTTTCCAATATGGCGCCTTCGAAACTGTAATAAGGGCCTTAGAAAAGCTAATTTATTATTGCTTTCAAATAAAGAAGATCAAAATTACGCTATAGAAAAGTTTAAAAGATGTATAGATGACATTACGATCTTTAGGAATGGAGTGAAAGAAGACTTTCTAACTCAAAGTGATTTGAACACTGAAAACAAAGAATGCATAATTGGATTTAGCGCTACCTGGATAAAAAGAAAAGGCACAGGACTAATTATTGAAGCGTCAAAAAAATTATTAAGAGATAGAATACCTGTAAGGTGGTTACTGTTTGGAACGGTCTTCCCTAAAGAAGACATCTTAAAAGAGTTTCCAGAGGAGTTGCACCCAAATATTGAGATTGTACCTACTTTTAATTCAGACGAAGAAAAGAAATTGTATGAGAAATGTGATATTTTCATTCTTCCTAGTTTTTTCGAAGGACAATCATTAGCTCTTTTGCAAGGTATGGCTGCAGGCTTATGTTGTGTAACTTCAGATAATTGTGCTCAAATAGATCTAATTCAGCATAGAGTAAATGGTTTGCTTTTTAAAACTGGAGATTATATAGATCTCAGTACTCAAATAGAGTTAGCCATTAAAAATCCAAAATTTCGAAAAAAATTGGGAGAAAATGCACGGGAGAGTGTTATTGATCGTAGATGGAGTGTGGTATCGAAAGAAGTTGTTAATCAGATAGAGAAGATAGCATAGTTTTACTTAAATGATAATTCATAAGATATTCTTTAAATTGTCATTTTACTATCACCAGTGGCTTGCTAAGATTTGTATTCTCCCAGCTGTTTTAGCAGGTTTAAAAATAGGGTCAGATAGTGTAGTAGGAAAGACCTTTTTCTCATGGCCACACCAGGTGAGCATCGGAAAGAATTGTATCCTCGAAAGCTATATAAACTTTAGGTATGATGGTATTTGGAATCCGGGACCTTCAATAATTATTGATGATAATGTTTATATAGGAGCTAATTCAGAATTTAATATTTGCAGTGATATCCACATTGGTAAAGATGCTTTAATTGCTTCTGGATGTAAGTTTATTGATCATAATCATGGCTACCAGTCCTTAAGTACACCAATTAGATTACAACCACCAGATGTGGCAGCCATTAGAATATCTAATAATGTTTGGCTAGGAACAAATGTAATAGTTCTAAAGGGTGTTAAGATTGGTTATGGATCAATTGTAGCGGCAGGCTCTGTGGTTACAAAGTCAATTCCTTCAATGGAAATATGGGGCGGAGTTCCCGCAAAAAAAATTAGTATTAGAAAAGATGAAGACATTAATAATCACATGCGGATGTCTGGAACCTTCTAAAGACGGTATAGGCGATTATTGTTTCAATTTAGCTAAGGCGATAAAACTTTTAGGTGTTAAAGTTGTTTTAGTTAGTATTAACGATTTTTATGTAAAGTCTTTTAGAGAAGAAACCCGAGAAGATATCCAGCTTTGTAGAATTCCCGCAAGGAATAGTTGGCAACAAAAATATAGATTATTTAAAAATATATCTGAAACCGTAAGTCCGGATCATATAAGTTTTCAATATGTGACTTATGCTTTTCACAAAAAGGGGCTACCGGTTGTTGCACATCAGTTTTTAGTGGGAATTCTTAAATCTTATGAGGTTAGCATTATGATGCACGAACCTTGGATAGGAAGATCTAAAGAAGATTCATTAAGACATAAGGTAATTGGCTATTTTCAGCAAATAATAATTAAGCAGCTAATTAACGGAATATCACCTATAAAAGTGTTTACTAGTAATATAGCATTTAGTCGATTATTAAAGGAAAACGGGATTCAAAATAAAGTTCTTCCGCTTTTTAGTAATATACCATTTAGTAAAAATGCGTTGCAACAGCTACCTCAGTTATTCAACGAAAACCAATTATTCCTTTTTGAAAAGTCACTCAAGATTGTTCTTTTTGGAAGAATCCCTTTTAGTTGGCGAAAAGAAGAGTTAGTTAGGTGGTTAAAGGATAAGAACGTTACTATAATGGTAGCCGGAAGGTCTGATCAAGATTCTGCCGACAATTTAAGGCATGAAATTAAAGGTTTGAGCGCGAAAATTAACTTTATAGCTTTAGGAGAATTAAGTAAAGAGCAAGTTTCCACCTTATTACAATATGCAGATGCAGGTTTAGCATTAACTCCTCCACAAATTTTAGGTAAAAGCGGAGTTGTTGCGGCTTATAAGGAGCACGGTTTACCTATAATATTAGCTGGAAATAATGAGTTGTTTTTAGAAACTGATGTAACGTACCTAGAGCAATTAGATAAATTAAGCTTAGATATTTCTCTTGATGATCAACTAGAAAAACTTAAACGAAAACCTTCATATTCTGGAGTTCAACTTATTGCTGAAACCTTTTTAAACGGAGTAAGTGGTTTAAAAGAAGCGAAAAATGCGTATCCCATTTAATTTAACCTTAAATAATCAATAGATGAAAATAATTGTTTCTCATCCCAATAGTAACCAATTCAATAGATGGGCTTTAGATGGATTAATGGATAAAGATATGTTGCATGAATTTAATACATCTGTAGCATCTTTTCCGGGGACATTTCTGGATAAACTATCTAATGTTAAATCCTTTTCTGAAATAAAAAGACGAAGTTTTGTTTCAAGACTTCAACCCTTTACTAAATGTTCACCTTGGTTAGAAACTGGAAGAATTGTTTCCAATAAATTTGGTTTTCAGTCTCTTACGAAACATGAAACTGGGATTTTTTCAGTAGATTCAGTTTATAAAGACATAGATGCAAAAACAAAATCTCGCCTTAAGCATGCAAAATTTACTGGCGTAAAAGGTGTTTATGCATATGAGGATGGAGCTCTAAATACTTTTCGTGAGGCCAAGAAGCTTGGGATGACCTGCTTCTATGATTTGCCAATCGGATATTGGAAACACGCAAGAAAACTATTAAAAGAAGAATACAGTAGATCACCAGAATGGGTGTCTACATTAACCGGTCTTCAAGACTCTGCAGCCAAACTTCTTAAGAAGGATGAGGAATTAAAATTAGCTGATAAGATTTTTGTAGCAAGTACATTTACGAAGAATAGCTTAAAAGATTTCGATCATATTTTAAATAATGTGGAAGTTATACCTTATGGTTTTCCTATCCCAACTACCGATAGGAAATATTCTAGTCTTAAAAACCGAAAAAAGATAAAACTTCTTTTTGTAGGAAGGCTAGAACAACGAAAAGGAATTGGTGATGTTGTGAAGGTGGCAGATGCTTTAAAAGACTTTGTAAGTCTTACAATAGTAGGGCAAAAACCAACAAATGATTGTGAAGCACTAAATTCAGCTCTAACGAGACATGTTTGGACACCTAGTATGCCTCATTCCAAAATATTAGAGTTGATGAAAGAGCATGATGTGCTTCTATTTCCATCTCTATTTGAAGGTTTTGGGATGGTGATTACTGAGGCAATGTCTCAGGGAACACCAGTGATCACTACAGAAAGAACTGCTGGTCCAGATTTGATAACCCATGGAGAGAATGGTTGGTTAATGAAAGCTGGATCAACAATTAGTCTTAAAAATTGTGTTGAAGAAATTTTAGAAAATCGAGACTTAATAAGTCAGGTAGGTAAAAATGCATTGGAGTCTGCATTTGATCGCCCTTGGAAGAAATATGGCGATGAATTAGCAGAGGCTATGCGAAAACATTTTTAAAGATATGAGTGATGTAGCTATCAGTATCAAGGGCACCAAAGAAATTATATACTCTGATAATTTAATATTAAAAAAAGGCATATGGCTTTATTTCTTTTTGTTATTGTTTGAAGGAGCTTTACGAAAATGGGTTTTACCTTCTCTTTCTGCTCCACTGCTTATTGTACGAGATCCTATCGCTATCTGGTTGATATATACAGCTTGGAAACGAGATCTGATACCATATTCATCTTTCTTAATATCAATGGTTTTTACGGCGATGTTATCGTTAGTCACAACATTTTTAGCGGGACATGGTAATTTATTTGTTGCTATATATGGTGCTAGAATTTTAGTTTTACACTTTCCACTTATTTTTATAATTGGTAATGTTTTCTCAAGGAAAGATGTGGTTCAAATAGGCAAAATAATGCTTTATTTTTCAGTGCCTATGACAGTTTTAATCGCGTTACAGTTTTACAGTCCGCAATCGGCTTGGGTAAATCGAGGTGTAGGTGGAGATATGGACGGAGCCGGGTTTAGTGGCGCAATGGGATATTTTAGACCACCTGGGACTTTTTCTTTTACCACGGGAAATACTATGTTTTATGCATTATTAGGAGCATATATTTTTTATTTTTTTCTAGAAAGAAAACGAGTAAATACCTGGATTTTAATTTTGTCTGCGATATCCTTATTTATTGCGATACCCCTGTCAATAAGTAGAACATTGTTATTTCAGGTAATAATTGCATTTCTGTTTGCCTGTATAGCAGGTGTAATAAATAGAAAGTTTTCTGGTAGAATATTAACAACTGTGATTCTTTTAATAGTCGCTCTTAGTATTGTTTCTACTACTGAAGTTTTTCAAAAAAGTACTGAAGTTTTTACTACCCGTATAGAATCTGCAAGCAAATTTGAGGGAGGTATTGAAGGTACTTTATTAGACCGTTACTTAGGAGGACTTTTAGGAGCTTTAAACCATTCCACTTCACAAAATCTTCCATTTTTTGGACATGGAATGGGATTAGGAACCAATGCCGGTAGTATGATTTTGACTGGCGGTGTGTCTTTCTTAATTGCGGAAGAAGAATGGGGTCGTCTAGTGGGGGAAATGGGAATCCTTTTTGGTCTAGCAGTTATATTTATTCGGCTAGGTTTATGTTTTTCTTTGGCTTTTAAAAGTCATAACGAACTATTAAAAGGTTCTCCTCTAGCATGGATGCTTCTTAGTATAGGCCTTCTTATTATTCCACAGGGACAATGGGCTCAGCCTACTGCGCTTGGTTTTGGCGTTTTAGTAGGTGGTTTGATCATGGCATCTTTAAACACATCAAAATAAATAAAAATGAAAATCATTTTTTATACGCACCCAAGCTTTTTGGGGCATAAAAGTATGCCTAGATTTACCAATATGCTTGCAAAAGGAATGGCTATAAGAGGGCATGAGGTTGAGGTATGGTCACCATCAGGAGTTTTTGCAAGGTTGTCTAAATCGAGCTCATTGATTAAATATTTAGGTTATATAGATCAATTGTTGATTTTTCCTTTTCAGGCTAAATTGATACTTAAAAGAAAAGATGAGGCACTACATGTTTTAACAGATCATGCTTTAGGTCCTTGGATGAGTTTTATAAAAAAAAGAAAACACGTTGTTCATTGTCATGATTTTATAGCTCAAAAAGCTGCAGTAAATAAAATTGAAGATTTAAAAATTGGTAGTCTTGGACGGTATTATCAAAATTTAATAAAGAAGGGGTATTCCAAGGCTCATAATTTTATTTCAGTTTCAGAGACAACGAGAAAAGATTTACATCTGTTTAAACCAGAAACACTTAAAAATTCTCAAGTTGTTTATAATGGTTTAAATCAAAATTTTAAACCTAGTGAATCAATTACCTCCTTAAGAAGGCAATTAGAGCAAAAATTAAATATTTCTCTTTCTAATGGGTTTCTTTTCCATATAGGAAATAATGAGTGGTATAAAAATAGAACCGGCGTAATTAACTTATATGATTATTGGAGAAATAGTAATAAGCATTCTAAACCATTAATAATGGTTGGTCCTAAGCCCACAAAGGACTTAATCGCTTTAAAAGAGGCATCCGGTTTTTCTAAAGATATTTTATTTCTGGATAATATAGCTGATGATTTGGTTAGGGACTTATATTCTGCAGCTACATTACTTATTTTTCCATCGTATACTGAAGGTTTTGGCTGGCCAATAGCTGAAGCAATGGCTTCAGGTTGCCCAGTTATAACAACAGCAGAAGCTCCAATGACTGAAGTTGGAGGCAAAGCAGCATTTTACATTCCGAAAAGACCATATAAACAAAATGAACAGAATGAATGGCTTAAAGTTGGGGCTAAGGAAATTGAAAAAGTGGTTTCTTTAAGTTTAGAAGAAAGGAAGAAGGTTATTTCTTCAGGGATACATAATTCCAAACGCTTTGATTCTAAGCAAGCCCTGGACTCTATAGAAAATATTTATAAATCGTGTTATTCCAAAAATTATGAAAATCCTTCATGTAGTAGATCGAATGGATCCTAAAGCTGGTGGTGTTTGTCAAGCTATAAGGACGATAGTAGATTCTTTATCACAGCTGGAAGTAATAAGTGAAGTCGTTTCTATAGATTCTGAAGCCAGCAATTTTAATGATTCTTTCAAAATATATGCTTTAGGTCCTGCTAATAATCCATGGCAATTTAGTAAAAAACTATTGCCGTGGTTAATCCGCAATTTAGGGAATTACGACTCAGTAATAATCCACGGTATGTGGCAGTATTATGGTTTTGCGACTTACAAAGCACTTAAAGAACGTGATGGGGATAAACCGTTAGTTTATTTAATGCCCCATGGCATGCTAGATCCTTATTTTCAAAATGCTCCTGACAGAAAATTAAAAGCGATAAGAAATAGAGTCTATTGGAATTTGATCGAGCAACATGTTATTAAAAATTGTACTGCTTTATTGTTTACGTGTAGAACGGAGATGGAATTAGCACGACTATCTTTCAAACCATACAAACCAAAGCATGAAAAAATAATTGGTTTAGGCATAAAAAGTCCTCCAAAATGTACTGAGTCGATGCTTAATTCTTTTTATAAGGCATCTGGACTTAAAATCGATGAAAACTTTATACTTTTTTTAGGCAGGATCCATAATAAGAAAGGTCTTGATATTCTAATAAAAGCATATATCGAGCTTTTACCAGTTGTCAAGTTGCCTAAACTGGTTATTGCTGGTCCAGGAATCGAATCAGATTTTGGAAAAGAAATAAAAAGACTGATTGAAAAAAATCCTCAATTACAGTCCTATTTCATTTTTACAGGAATGCTCGTAGGAGATTCTAAATGGGGAGCTTTTTATGACTGCGAAACATTTATTCTTCCTAGTCATCAGGAAAATTTTGGAATAGCAACAGTTGAAGCTTTAGCCTGCGGTAAGCCAGTTCTTATTTCTAATCAGGTAAATATCTTTCATGAAATTCAGGATTACGATGCGGGATTGATTGGAGCAGATAATATCGCAGGAACCAAAAAAATACTTCAAAGTTGGATGTCACTATCTATCGAAGAAAAAAGAACAAAGGGTACCAATGCGATGAAGTGTTACAAAGAGAAATTTACAGAACATACTGTAGCAAAAAAAATTATAGAATTGAAGAATTTGAATTATGAAAATAGCCTCCTCGAATACAAATTTTAATTCTAGAGTTAGGTTAGAAGGCTTTAATCCTTCTAAAGGTTTAAGTAGAGGAGCTTCAAAATTTAAAGAAATTAGTTGGTACACCATTAAGGTGTTTTTCTTCCTATCTGCAATCCCATACCCAACAAATTTTAAAATTTTTTTACTTCGGCTTTATGGGGCGGAAGTAGGTAAGAATATAACCTTAAAACCCAGGGTGAATATTCATTTTCCATGGAAGCTCAAGATTGGAAACAATGTATGGATAGGAGAAGAAAGCTTTCTATTAAATTTTGAGGAGTTGACTATAGGTAATAATGTTTGCGTTTCTCAGAGGGTATTTCTATGTGGTGGTAATCACAATTTTAAGGACCCCACTATGCCTTATAGAAATGGCCCCATTAGTCTAAGGGATGGATGTTGGGTAGGAGCTTGTTGTTTTATAGGGCCGGGTGTTTGTATAGGAGAGGATACTGTGCTCACAGTAGGTTCAATTGTAACTTCTTCTGTAGGACCAAATTTAGTTTATAGAAAAGGTAATTCAGATTTAATGAAAGTAAGATGGATATAAATAATAAATAAAATGTTTAATAAAAATTTAATAAGATGAAAAGAATACTAGTTACAGGTGGTGCAGGTTTTATTGGCTCACACCTTTGCGCAAGATTACTGAACGAAGGTAATGAAGTAATTTGCTTAGACAATTATTTTACAGGGAATAAACAAAACATCGTTGATTTGATGCATCACCCCTATTTTGAGCTAGTTCGCCATGATGTAACAGAACCCTTTATGGCAGAAGTAGATGAGATTTATAATTTAGCTTGTCCCGCCTCACCTGTTCACTACCAGTACAATCCAATTAAAACGATGAAAACCTCTGTAATGGGAGCTATAAATACTTTAGGTCTGGCAAAAAGAGTAAGAGCGAAAATTCTTCAAGCGAGTACTAGTGAGGTTTATGGTGATCCTTACGTTCACCCACAACCAGAATCATATTGGGGAAATGTAAACACCATTGGACCAAGATCCTGTTATGATGAGGGTAAGCGATGTGCTGAAACATTATTTATGGATTATTTCAATCAACATAATATAGATATAAAAATCGTACGGATTTTTAATACATATGGCCCTAATATGAACCCTAATGATGGTAGGGTAGTGTCTAATTTTATTGTTCAGGCTTTAAAAGGTGAAGAAATAACAATTTTTGGAAGTGGAAATCAGACTAGGTCATTTCAATACGTAGATAATTTAGTAGATGGCATGGTTAGAATGATGGGGACTCAAAGAGGTTTTACCGGTCCGGTTAACATAGGTAATCCTAATGAGTTTACTATGTTAGAGTTAGCCCAGACAATTTTAGATATTACTGGTTCCTCATCAAAACTTAGTTTTAAGGCTTTGCCTAAAGATGATCCACAACAAAGAAGACCAGATATCGCTATTGCTAAAAAATGTTTGGATGGATGGGAACCAGATATTCAACTAAGAGAAGGGCTTACTAAAACTATTCAGTACTTCGAAGAGGTTCTAATGCAAGAACCACAAATTGTTCAAGCTTAAAAGAATCAAATTATGAAAGTTTCAATTATAACAGTGGTATATAACAACGAAGATACCATAGCAGAGTGTATAGAGTCTGTCTTTAGCCAGACATATCATGATATCGAATATATTATAATCGATGGTAATTCTACCGATGGAACAAAAGAAAAAATAAAGCCATATTTGGACAGAATAGATTGTTTTATTTCTGAACCTGATTCTGGAATTTTCGATGCATACAATAAGGGAATTAAATGGGCTACCGGAGATGTGGTGGGAATTTTGAATTCTGATGATTTCTTCCATTCAGAGAGAACTATCGAGAAGATTGTTAAAGCATTTGATGTTTCTGGTAGTGATTTGGTTTATGGAAAAGGTGTTTTTGTGAGTAAGGATAACCCAAATTTAATCAAGAGAATTTATCCTTCTAATCCGTTTAAAAATAGTCATTTGTTTTTCGGATGGATACCATTACATCCAACGATCTATGTAAAAAGAAAGGTTTACGAAGAGTTCGGCTTGTATAATAAAAATTATTCTATAGCTGGGGATTATGATATCTCTTTGAGATGGTTTAAGAATAAGCATATTGAGAAGTTTTACCTGAAGGATTGGGTCGTTAAAATGAGATTAGGAGGGAAAAGTACAACCTTAGCATTGCAGAAAAAGAAATCTTCAGAAGATATGAAAATTATTAAATACCATAAGCTAGCGGGTTATTTAACCTTGATGTTTAAAATAGGTAGGAAAATACCACATCATTTAATTCCAAGAATGGTAGACTCTAAGAGTTTATACAGGTGGTTTTAATAATTAAGATGTAAATATATAATTAACCTTTAATAAATAATATGAAACTAGCAGCAAATTCATTTATTTTATTGGTAACAGTTATGCTTTTGTTTTCGTCATGTGTTTCGCGTAGAAAAATTGCGTATTTGCAGGGAGATGAAGGTGAGCAAAATCTGAACCTTATAAATAATAATCTAAAAATTCAACCAGATGACGTATTAACGATCAGGGTATCTACAGAAGAACCTGATGCGGCAATACCTTTTAATTTAACTAAAACTGTAGGGCAGTCAGGAATGCCTGGAAATATTGAATTAGAGACTTACTTAGTGTCCAATACAGGAACAATTAAATTTCCGGTTATTGGTGAAATTGAAGTTGCCGGATTAACTAATATTCAATTAGCTGAAAAAATAAAATCAGAAATTAGTGAGTATGTTAAGGACGCAATTGTTAATGTACGTATTCTAAATTTTAGAATAAGCGTTTTAGGAGAGGTTAAAAGCCCGGGAACCTTCTTTATTGAAGACGATCATATCACGCTACCGCAGGCATTAGGGCTTGCAGGGGATATGACGATTTATGGTAAGCGAAAAAATATTTTAATTGCCCGTCAGGTTAAGGGTAAACAAATTCGAAAGTACGTTGATTTGAGAGACGCAGATATTGCTTCATCTCCCTATTATCATCTACAACAAAACGATATTGTCTATGTAGAGCCAGTAGGAGCGAGGAGGCAATCAGCAAGCTTCCTTGGAACAGCTTCTAGCTATTTATCTTTGGCATCTGTTATTATCTCTACCGTAGTTCTGATAACTAATAATTAAAATGGTTGATTATGAGTCATAAATCTAAAAATAACCAAAAAAAGATTGGTCAAGAACTTAAAAAATATACTAAGTATTGGTACTGGTTTATTATAACTGTAGCTATTACCGTAAGTGCAGCATATTTTTACTTAAAATATGCCACTCCTGTATTCAAGGCTACGGCCAGTATAATTATTAAGAATGATGGGGCCAAAGGTAGTTCTGATGCCGCATATGGTTTTAGCGATGCTTCTATGTTTGGATTAAGATCTGAAAAAATAGAGAGCGAAATATCAATATTGAATTCCAGGCAATTAATGAAGGAGGTGGTAAAAGCACTTAATTTGCATATTACCTACTCTATAGATGGTAGATTTAGAAATATAGAATTGTATGATGATAAACCATTTACAGTTAAACTTCTAGCATACGATGCGCAAAAGCTTAAAAAGTTTTCTTCCAATTTTGTAGTAACCTATTTAGGGGAAGATAAATTTTTAGTGATGGATAGACAAAATTTTAAAGAATATAGGGTAAATGTTAATGAAGCATTAGATATTGGATTTTCGAAAATATTATTAACCAATCCTAAGTCAGATGGTAAAAACCTGCCAGTGAATGTTGACTTTCATTCTATCGAATCTATGGCCGCCAATTATGGAAATAAAGTTTCCTTAATTCAAGGTGAAAATAGTTCGAATGTAATTCGATTTGAACTTACAGATCCGGTGCCTAATAGAGCAAAAAATGTATTGGATCAACTTATCCTAGAATATAATAAAGATGCAATAGAAGATAAAAATTTGATTGCTGAAAATACAGCTAATTTCATTAATGAGAGGCTGACAATAATTAATAGCGAATTAGATTCTGTTGAAACTGGTAAAGTAGAATTTAAGAAAGAAAATCGTCTTACTGATTTATCATCGGAGTCTGAAATATTTGTTCAAAATGCCAGTGAGTATAGTAAACGAAAACAAGAATTAGGTACACAATTAGAGCTCGTTAATACAATACTTCAGTTTTTGTCTGAAACTGATAGTGATGATCTTATCCCGGCTAATTTAGGTATAGAGGCAGCAGGTGTTAATCAACAGATTTCAGAATACAATGATTATATTTTAGAACGTAATAGATTACTTAATAGCTCTACGGAAAAGAATCCAATGGTGAAGCGAATTAATGATAATTTGGCACAGGTAAAATACAACATCTATCAGTCATTAAAACAATCTAGATCGAGTTTACAGATTTCACTTAATGAGCTTAGAAGACAGTCTTATAACGTTAACTCAAAAATTTCAGAGATACCCCTTCAGGAAAAAGAAAATAGAGGTATAGAAAGACAGCAAAAAATTAAAGAATCTTTATATCTATATCTCTTGCAAAAGCGAGAAGAGAATACTTTGGCTCTTGCAGTAACTGAGCCAAAAGCTAAAATAGTGGATGAAGCCTATAGTAATGGAATTCCAGTAGCACCAAATCCAAGGAGCATTTTTTTAGGAGCTGTTTTGTTAGGGCTGTTAGTTCCTTTTTCTGTAATATTTGGTTTTCAGGCTTTAGATAATAAGGTTCGAAGCAAAATTGATCTCCAAGAGTTTCTATCGAAAGAAATACCTCTAGTTGCAGAAATCCCTTCTTTGGGAAGGGTGAAAAAAAACTTTTTAATACAACAAAAGGATAGATCGATATTAGCAGAGTCTTTTAGGATTTTATTGACGAACATGCAAGTTCATCTAAAGAAAAGATTTGATGATAA
This sequence comes from Zunongwangia sp. SCSIO 43204, assembly GCF_019904275.1. Classification (GTDB taxonomy): domain Bacteria; phylum Bacteroidota; class Bacteroidia; order Flavobacteriales; family Flavobacteriaceae; genus Zunongwangia; species Zunongwangia mangrovi. The sequence goes on along the minus strand of NZ_CP063204.1, from coordinate 4,547,389 downwards.
AAACTCTAAAGTCATCATGCTTACTTCATCTTCTAAAGGAGAAGGGAAAACATTTACAACTATGAATCTTGGTATTACCATGGCAAATAGTAACAAGAGAGTTTTGCTTATTGGAGCAGATCTTAGAAATCCGCAAATGCAGAGATACATAGAAAATCCAGAAAATTTTATTGGATTGAGTGAATATTTGTCCGAGGAAGCGCAAATTGATGGGATTGTTAGACAATCGAATATTCATGCGAATCTTGACATGATTTACTCGGGTAGTATACCCTATAATCCTAGTGAATTACTTAGGTGTGACAGGTTAGAGTATTTGTTCAATGAAATGAAATCAAGATACGATTATATATTAGTCGATACCGCTCCATCAATGCTGGTAGCAGATACAGCGATTATTAGTGAATTTGCAGATCTTACTTTATATCTAGTAAAGGCAGGAAGTACCAAAAAAGAGAGCCTTGATTTTATACAGGATGCAAATGGGACTACTTTAAAAAATATATGTTGTATTTTAAATTGTGTTCAATTTTCAAACCTGCGTTATGGCAATAAGTACGGCTATGGTTATGGGGAGAAACGAAAAAAATATTCTAGAGAAATTAAAGCAAGCACTGCTAACACCGTAACTTCATAACTGTATCATGACAATTAAATATTTATTCATGTTAGGGTTTCTATCCGTATTTCAAATAAGTCAGGGGCAGGAAGAAGATGAAGCTAAAAGAAATTATGATTTTCATTTGCTTGTGGGCTCATCTGTTAGTGATACCTACTTTTCTTTTACCAATGAAACTGAATCGGATACAGAGCCCGGAGTTGGAATTTCAGTTGGAATTGGGACAGCACTAAATCTATCTAAAACATTTTACCTAACATTAGATTATGTCTTAAGATTGAGACGTAGTAAGGATATATATTTTGATAATAATTTCAATTTATACTACTTAAGTTTTCCAGGAGCATTAAATATCAGAGTGAATAAAATTTTAGATATCGCTTTTGGTCCACAAGTTGAAATAATATTATTCACAAATGGAAATGATCGGAAAGATGGAGAAATGTTTTCACATTCCTTGGAACATAGAAATTTAGGGATTCATTTGGGGCCAATAATTCACCTTTCAGAAAAATCTAGCATAGCTTTAAAATACTTTGCTGGATTAAATAATATTGGTATAAACTACGAAGGCCTTTACAGAGAATTCAGAATAAAAAGTTTCGAACTTAGATACAGTTACAAATTTTAGAAGATTTTGCTGCTAGCTACGATAGCCCCTAAGGTTTATATATTATAAACTAAAGGGGCTTTTTTTATTGCTAGGCTGAAATAAACTAATCCTTAATAACAGGAGTCTTATCGATATACATTTTTTGATAGGTAGGTTTAAACATATCACTCTCTCCAATTTGTTTGAATTGAAATTTATCCTGAATCATCATTCTGGACTCTACTTGAGTTCTACCTAAAATTTCGTCAATTGCTCTGGCTAAAAATGGTTCTTCCGGGTCACCAAGAACGCCAAGGTTATTTAGATCTTCAGTAATTGTTATATCTGGAGTAAGACCGTCGATGAAATCTGTATAGCCATCTCTATTAGCCATTTTTAAAACGAGAGGTTGCATAGCATAGGTATGATCATCGTTACGATTTTCATCATCGAAAGTGGGACTATCATATAAGGTTACAGACGCCTGAAATTTACCAGTAGTTGTTTCGCCAATATGTACAACATTAATATAAGGTGTTAGTCCGTTTATGATCAATTCACTCGCAGATGCCGTTGCCTGGGTGGTTAGAATATAAACTTCGCTAAGATTTAGACTATTAATTGCTTCCCCGTCACTTAATTCTGAATCAAATTCGTTAACAAGAAAATCGGGTGAGAAAGTTTCATAATATTCCTGGTAATCCTCATTCCACTCTTCCGTAGAAAAAACTTCACCTTCAAATTGTCCTGTAATCATGCTCGCTAAATCTGTAGCAGTATTTACAGAACCACCACCGTTATATCTAAGGTCTAAAACCAAATCTGTAACGCCTTCGCTTTTAAACTCCGCAAAAGCTGCATTTAATTCTTCATCAAAATTGGCTATAAAACTATTATACATCAGGTATCCAATTTTTCTTCCTTCCATCTCAAGGACTTCAGTAATAAAAACAGGATTCATAGTATAAAAATCATCAGTAAGGTTTGCAGTATCATCAGTTAAAAAGATCGTATTATCTTCTACATAGCCAATATTTATCGTAAAGGAATCACGTGTTAGCAATTCGCTGTAATTAGATAAAGTTAGTTGCTCCCCATCAACTTCAGTAAAAACAGTTCCACGAGTTAAGCCTTCTTCTTCAGCAGATGTTTCTGGTAAAATATATTGAATATAACCAAAAAGATCGTTGGTGCCACTTAATAGGCCCAATCCAAATTGAATACCTGTAGCTCCACTAATTCCGTCAAATTGATTTTCTAATTCTTCGTAGTCGTCTACCAGGTAGCTAAACTCGTCCTGATTAGAAAGTAGGGAATTAAAAAGGATTTCAGGAGAACTAAAATCGCTTAGAAATTCGGTTTGCGCATCATCATTAGTGAAATATTCATCGGCAAGTTCTGGAACATCTCCTTTGTATAGATAGATGTCGTTAAGCCCGCGATAGATAAAGTTTTTTACCTCCAGCTCAATTCGCTCTTCTTCTGTAAGTTCAGTTTCCTCTTGCTCTTGCTCTGGCGCTGGATCAACCTCCTCTGGGATATCATTGTCTTCAGAACACGCATTAAAAGAAAACAAACTTGTTAAAAAGAGTAGTAATAGAAAATTCTTTTTCATTAGTTTCAGTTTATGTAAAACATATCAGCAATTATGCCAATCGATTTTAAAAAATATACGGCAATATAATAGGAGCGGATTCTAAAAAAACGATTTTAACGTTAAAAGTGGATTATATTAAGCAAATAAATTATTACAAAAACAAAAAACTCCCGAAATTCTATAGAATCCCGGGAGTTTTTTATTGTGGAGTCGGAGGGAACGACCAAATTTTTAAAATCCTTCTATTTATAAGTTGTTCCAGGGCTGCATAAAAATTGGTCACCGGATTGGTCTCGCTTTAACAAAATTTAACTTTTAACCATAGAAAATAAGAGTAATTATTTCGATTTGCTAGGGATTCTGAAAATATGGACTTATATTTATGTATAAAATTTTTAGACTAGCTATTGCTAACCGTTAATGATTCAATGAGTTATAAAACTTACTTTTATAGCTTATATTTTTGATGTCTGTTAAGCTGTAATATTTAATTTATAGCTCATGGCGTGGAACTGGCAGCTCAAAAATTGGCCTGGTTTTGAATTCAATTCGGAAGTTTTACTTCCTTTAAAAATGGTTTTTTACAAAAAGCGGGAATGTTCAGATACTCTGATATGGGTAAGGCAGCAATATATAATTTCTTATACTTTTGAATTAACTTATCCTTTAGTAAGGGCAGTAATGATTCTTGAAAAGAGGAAAACCTGAAGGCTTAATTTAGATATCAATTTAGAAAGTTGTTGCTTATTTTAAGGTGAGTGTTACTTAAGTTTTGAAATAGTCCATAAAATAAGGAAAAAACAAATTTTCTTTTGCGTTGCTTAAAGTAGGATTAATGTTTCTTAAGAGTAAAAAGAGCATTAGGATCTCTTTGTTTTTCACTTAATCTTGTGATAATTCCTTCCTCAATAAAATAATTTAAATGGTGAGAAATGGTGTTAATATGCGTATTACAAAAATTGGCTAAGTCCTCTTTTATTGATTTTTGATTTCTAAATAAATAGCCTAAAATTTTTCTTTGGGTTTGATTAAAGGAACTCGACTTATTTTGAATTTTCAAAACTACTTTATCGTGGATTGTTTTCGAATGTTCACTTATTTTATTTCTTAGGCTTAAATATACATTTCCATTTTCCTCTTTGTATTCGGGCAAAGGCAACATAGAATTTTCCATTGAGCTATAGATCCTGGAAACTCCTTCATTTAATTGACGCGCACATAACCCATATCCTCTTCTAATATTTTTGCTATGCGAGGATTTCTTTAATTCGGCCAGGGCAGGATCAGTTCAGCATTGTCCCTATTCTCATAACCCGAAGGTCACTGGTTCGAGTCCAGTTCCCGCTACTAGGAAAGACAAGGGTTTCAAGAAATTGAAACCCTTTTTTTATGGACTGGGTACAACATAGGTACAACATTTTTAGAAAGTGAAATTTAAATAGAAATAAATGTTAATTAACATTATTTGGGATCATGCCTAATTATTTGGTGCTATTCTAGTAGCTATTTGGAAAGAAAATTATTTTTTAAATCCACTTTCTGGTGGAGAAAAGAATATGGTTCATCGCCTAATCAAAATCATATATTCAGATTGTAAAACCAATTTTGAAATATGGAATTAATTAAGTGAGTTATATTGGTGAAAATCGTTCCTATTCGAAATAGATTCTCCAACCACCGCATTTAATTTTTGTGTCTTTTAAATCATAGCCTATATTCTTTCCTGAAAAATATAAATAATTACTTTCACATATAATTCTTTAAATCCCGTAAATTGAGAATTGTAAAAAGTTTCGCCATGATAAAAGAATTAGAAGAAGCCTACGGATTTATTTTTGAAAAGGAATTGATTAAAGAAATTGCTCATACCGGCGTATTAAAATTTGCAAAAGCTGGTGAGACAATTATGGATATTAATGATTACATAATTTCAATACCATTAATCCTAGAAGGAGCAATTAAAATTTTACGGGAGGATGATGATAGTAATGAGTTGCTTCTTTATTTTCTTGAACGGGGAGATACTTGTGCACTTACTCTTTCCTGTTGCCTTGGTCAGACAAGAAGTGAAATAAGGGCAATTGCAGAAAAAGATACTTCTTTTGTAATGGTGCCAATTTCAAAAATTGAAGAATGGACCGCCAAATTTAAAAGCTGGAGGAATTTCGTGTTTGAGAGTTATCAGTCTCGATTAACGGAAATGCTTGAAACTATTGATAACCTGGCTTTTATGAATATGGACCAGCGGTTACTGCATTATCTTCGGGACAAAGCTAAAATAAATCAATCTGAAGAACTCCAGGTTACTCATCAACAGATAGCTTACGATTTAAATACATCGCGTGTTGTGATTTCACGACTATTAAAAAAACTTGAAATAGAAGGAAAAATCCTTTTACACCGTAATTACATACAAGTTCAAGACTTATAATAGAGGCTTTGTAACTTTTGTTACTTTATCAGAACCATTTGCACCCTACATTCGCATTGAATTTAAAGCTTGGAAATGGAAGTAATAGATATTGTTGGTTATTTTGGTGCCCTTATTATTGGAGTAGTATTAGGTTTAATTGGCGGTGGCGGTTCAATTCTTACCGTACCCATTTTGGTTTATGTGTTAACTATTAATCCTGTTGTGGCAACTGCCTATTCTTTATTCATTGTAGGTGGGACTTCCCTGGTAGGTGCTTTTAAAAATATGCAGAAAAAACTGGTGGATTTTAAAACTGCCATTGTGTTTTCCATCCCTGCTTTTATCTCAGTATATCTCACCAGAAAATTTGTAGTACCAGCCATCCCAGATCATATTTTTACTCTTTTTGGTTTTGAGGTTACTAAAAATATTGGGATCATGCTATTTTTTGCCATTGTAATGATCGCGGCTTCAATCTCTATGATTCGGGAGAAAAAAACTAAAAATACTGAAAGCGACATTGATGCCGAACCTGAATTTAATTATCCTCTTATAATAATTGAAGGAATTGTAGTTGGTCTCCTTACGGGAATCGTTGGTGCCGGAGGTGGTTTTCTTATTATACCGGCACTCGTTTTACTAGCCAAACTCCCTATGAAAAAGGCTGTAGCGACTTCGCTGCTCATTATAGCGGTAAAATCTCTTATAGGATTTATTGGAGATATCCAGAACTTGGATATTGAATGGCCACTCTTATTGATTTTTACCGGAATTTCGGTAATAGGAATCTTTCTAGGTATCTACTTGAACCGCTTTATTGATGGTAAGAAATTAAAAAGAGCATTTGGATGGTTTGTTTTGATAATGGGAATCTACATTATTGGAAAAGAGATCATCTAATGGCTTGTAACTAATGTTACTGATAGGATTATACCATCTATTTATCTTTATAATCTAAAATTTAAAAATTATATTATGTTTTTTGAACACGTATATGATAAAACCCTCGCACAGGCCAGTTATGTAATTGGTTGCCAAAAGACAGGGGAATCTATAGTTATTGATCCGAAAAGGGATATTGATACCTATTTAGAAATTGCACAAAAAAACAACCTGAAAATCACTCACGTTGCTGAAACTCATATTCACGCCGATTTTCTTGCAGGAACCAGGGAATTGGCTCAGGTAACTGGTGCTAAAATGTACCTTTCGGATGAAGGTGGTCCCGAGTGGAGCTACGAATTTGACCATGAAGGCTTAAAACATGGAGACGAAATAAAAGTAGGCAACTTAAGCCTTGAGGTGATGCACACACCCGGCCATACCCCGGAAAGTATCACATTCATCTTGACTGATAATCCTGCGACAAAGGAACCTGTTATGGTTTTTACTGGTGATTTTGTTTTTGTGGGTGATATAGGGCGGCCTGACCTACTGGAAAAAGCTGCCGGATTAAAAGGAACCCAGGATAAAGGTGCCGAGCAGATGTATGATTCCATTAAAAAATTTAGCGAGCTTCCCGAATTTATTCAATTATGGCCAGGCCATGGAGCTGGATCAGCCTGCGGAAAATCTTTAGGAGCAGTACCCAGCTCGACTATTGGTTATGAACTCATTCGAAATTGGGCCTTTCAATATCCTAATGATAAGAAAGGGTTTACTTCCTACTTACTGGAAGGGCAACCTGAACCACCCAGGTATTTCGCAACAATGAAGAAATTAAATCGGGTAGATCGACCATTATTACCCGAAGTTCCCATTCATAAAAAACTTTCTGTAAGCGAATTTAAATCGGCTTATGAAGAAGGAATAAAAATTATTGATGCCAGGGATAAAGCAGCATTTGCTAAGGCCCACTTACCTGGAACGCTTCATATACAGGGTAATAATTCGTTTGCGACCTGGGCCGGATGGCTCGTTGATTATAATGAAGACTTTATCATTATTGCAGATGAATCGCAAATGGAAGACCTGACCAGGAAGCTGATGCGAATAGGACTTGATAATATAAAGGGCTTTATTTCTGAAATTGATGATTTGGGAATCACTTTGGAAGGAACCGAAATTATTTCATTCGAGGAGTTTAAATCCTATTTAGGAAATCCCGAGGTACAGGTTGTTGACGTTCGAGGTGCCTCTGAATACCAGGAAGGACATATTAAAGGTGCTGATAATGTTTTTGTAGGTACTTTACCTGATAACCTGGATAAAGTTTCCAAGGAGAAATTAAAATTGGTGCATTGTCAAAGTGGAGCCAGGGCTGCTATCGCGGCATCGGTTCTTCTGAGTAACGGCTTTAAAAATCTAAAAGTCTTTTCAGGAGGTATGGAGCAATGGAATGCTCAAGATGAACCTACCGAAAAAAAATAAAAATTTGAAAATGGAAAATTTAACAGGCGAGGAATGGAGAAAGCAGCTAAATGCTACATCTAAACCTCAAATTATTGATGTGCGTACCCAGGAAGAATACGAAAATGGGCATCTTAAAAATGCACTTCAGATTGATATTATGAAACAACAGGAATTTATGGAGAATTTAATAAATCTCGATAAAGATGTACCTTATTTTGTGTATTGTAGAAGCGGAAACCGTAGTGCCCAAGCTTGCAAAATAATGGAGATGCAAGGGATGAAAACCACTTACAACCTAAAAGGTGGCATAATGAATTGGGATGGGGATATTGAGAAATAATAGAAGTCAATTATTAAATGAAATTTTACTATAATTGGTTGGTTAAAGGAGAAAAAGGTTGTCTGTTAGGGCAGCCTTTTTCAGTTTAAAAGAATTTGTTTCAGATCAGAAATTGATTTTTTTAAGATTTAGTTTGTGACTTTTAATATTATTAAATTTTATAAGAACCGAATACTAACTAGCCTTTATCAAGTTAGGCATTCTAAATTTTATTATAAGTGAAGAAATAATGGTTAGGATACCTATTAAAAAAATAGCATATTCAACTCCGAATAGGTCGGCAGTTACTCCGGAAATTACCGCTCCGAAAGCGTATCCTAAATCTCTCCAAAGTCGAAAGGAGCCTATACTTTCGGCTCGTTGCTTTGGGCTTGTTGCCTGGGCAATAGTTGAAAGAAAAGTAGGATAAACCAATGCGGTTCCCAAACCAAGTATAGCAGAAATTGATGCTAAAACATAAAAATCACTACTAAAGGGAATAAATAAGATAGCGAAACCTTGCAACAACATTCCCCAAAATAGCATTTTTTTCTTTGAATAATGGTCAGACATTTTTCCGGTAAAAAGCTGTCCTATACCCCAAACACCTGGATAAATTGCGGTTATTATTCCAATGTTCTCATTGTTATAGTTCAGTGATAGTAATACTATTGGGAGTAAACCCCAGATCATACCGTCATTCAGATTATTAACCAGACCGGCCTGTGTCACCGAGCTCAAAGTTTTATTTTTGAAGGTGGTTTCTAAAAACACGTTTTCAAGTTGTGCTGTATTATTGGTTAAACTCTCCTTACGAACAAATTCCCGGGTATCTTTTACCCACAAAGCGGTTAGAATGAAACCTACAATGGAAATGAAAATACCAATATAAAAAGGATAAGGAGTTACTCCGTAATTGTTAGCAACAAATCCCGTTAAAAATGCCACGATACCAACCGCAAAATAACCTGCAAACTCGTTTAAGCCCATGGCTAACCCGCGATCTTTTTCACCCACAAGGTCAATTTTCATAACTACGGTACTACTCCAGGTGAAACCCTGGCTTATTCCCAATAGTACATTGGCTAAAATCACAGCATTCCAATTAGGTGCGAAAATGAGTATAAATGGCACAGGAATAGCAATTAGCCAACCAAATAGCAATAAATTTTTGCGGCCAAATTTATTTGCGAGTCTTCCCGTATAATAGTTGGCTATTGCTTTGGTAATACCAAATGCCGTAATGAACGATAGTATTGCTGTTTTTGAAGCTACCCCAAATTCCGATTCCGCAAATTGCGGAAAAATGGAACGTTCTATTCCAATCATTCCACCAACAAATGCATTTACAATTACTAATAGCGTAAACTGCTTCCAGTTTTCCCTCAATCCGAGATTTACAGCATTTGTCATTTCCTATTTTATTAAATACTAGAATTCCTAGTTACTTAATGAGGTAATTTGCTTCTAACAAGACCATATACAAAAGTTCCCAGTAGGGAGCCTCCAATAACTATTAAGATAGAATAAAAACCGGCTCCTGTTAGCACGTACATAGGACCGGGACAAGCACCGGCTAGCGCCCATCCTAGGCCGAAAACAATACCGCCTATGAGGTACCTGGGGACACTTTGCTTTTTAGGCTTCAACTGCATTTCCTGGTTTCCGAAAGCTTTGATGTTTTTCCGTTTAATAATTTGTACTCCAATAATTCCAAAGAACAAGGCAGAACCGATAATCCCATACATATGGAAAGATCCGAATTCAAACATTTCATATATCCTAAACCAGGAGGCAGCTTCGGATTTATACATGATTATTCCGAAGAATACTCCTACTACTAAATACGTTATATATTTCATCTTAATTAAAAATTAAAGGGTACAACAAATGAATCATAACCAGGCCACCGATAAAAAAGCCTATAACGGCAATAAGCGATGGTAATTGTAAATTACTTAATCCGGAAATGGCGTGGCCGGAAGTACATCCTCCTGCATATCGCGCTCCAAATCCTACCAGGAAACCTCCAATAATAAGAATACCAAGTACAAAAGGATCATTTAATTGATCTGAAGCAAATAATTCCGGAGGTAAATAGGCCTCGCCTGCACTATCTATCCCGTATTCCTGGGATAGTTTCTGAGCAATATCCGGATTGATCTCCACCGTGTTATTTGACATATAATGAGAGGCCAAAAAACCGCCTATCACAGCACCAATAACTACCATTAAATTCCAACGCTCTTTTTTCCAGTCAAACCTAAAAAAGTCTGCGGCTTTTCCTGCTCCACCGATGGAACACATGGTACGAAGGTTAGAGGACATTCCAAATTGTTTGCCAGCAAAGAGTAATATAAACATCACTAGGGCAATTAGGGGCCCGGAAACATACCAGGGCCAGGGTTCATAAATTAAATCCATGTTTTCTATTTTGATGCGAAAATCAGATTTATACTTATTTGCTACAGTAACAAAGGTTACAAAGTTTTATGAAAAAATGTTCCTCTGCATCAGATTTAAAATTGCGTATGTAATAATAGTTACAGTTAACAATTGTTATTTTATCTAAATTGAACTCCTAAATCTTTGAAATATTTAATAGAGAAAGGCATGAAGTCAAAATATCAAATACTCATAATTGGTGGAGGTACCGCTGGAATAATGACCGCAGCACAATTTCGGGAACTTGACAAAAGTTTAGAAATAGCTATTATAGAACCCGAAAAAATACATTATTATCAACCTGCATGGACCTTAGTTGGAGCCGGAACTTATGATTATGATAAGACAGGGAAACCAATGGGGGAAGTTATCCCTCCTGGTGTAACCTGGATAAAAGATAAAGCCACAGCTTTCGAACCGGAAGAAAATGCTGTAAATACAGCTTCAAACGGTAAAATTACCTACGATTATCTTGTGGTTGCGCCTGGACTAACCTATGATTTTTCCCTCGTTCCCGGTCTAGGAGAAGCCATAGATAAAGGAGTGGTTTGTAGCAATTATACAAATCCTAAGCATACCTGGGATGTTATTAAGAATTTTAAAGGGGGTACTGCGTTATTCACACAACCTACAACACCTATAAAGTGTGGTGGTGCTCCCCAAAAAATTATGTACCTGGCCGAGCATCACTTTAGAAAAAGTGGGGTTAAAAAGAAAACTGATATTGTATTTGCTACTGCCGGTACGGTAATTTTCGGCGTCAAAGAAATTGCCAAAACCCTAATGAATGTAGTGGATAGAAAGGATATCAATGTAAGGTTCGGTTATCAGCTTAAAAAGGTAGATGGGAAAAATCGGATAGCCTGGTATAAATTTGCAGACCATGAAAAGGAACATAATCATAAGGATGTAAAAACAGAAAAAGATGGTGAATTAATCGGAATACATTTTGATATGTTACATACGGCACCACCCTCTGTGGCACCTGAATTCATTCAGAATTCACCCCTAGTAAATCAAGATAAATGGTTGGACGTAAATCATCATTCTATGCAACATAACACTTTTAAGAATATATTTGGCCTGGGAGATGTTGCTGCATTACCTACTGCAAAGACCGGGGCAGCTATTAGAAAGCAGGTGCCTGTTGTAGTAGAGAATATTTTACACCTAATTAATAAGGAAAAAGCTGAAAACAAATCATATCAGGGTTATTCTTCCTGTCCTTTAGTAACCGATTATGGTAAAATGGTCTTGGCTGAATTTGATTATGATAACAATTTTACGCCCGATCCAAAACTGAAACAAATGTTTATAAACGATTCTTCCAGAGAACATTGGCGTTTATGGATGCTAAAAAAATATGGGCTACCTTACCTTTATTGGAATAAGATGTTAAAGGGGAAAGATGTTTAATTAATATTGATAATTATGAAAGCAAATATGGGCACTTTGGATAAGTCAATTAGGATATTAATAGCCGTTGGTATTATAATTCTGTATTTTACAGACACAATTTCCGGTATGCTCGGAATCATTTTACTTGTTCTTGCGGGGGTTTTTGTTCTTACCAGCCTGGTAAGTTTTTGCCCGCTTTACCCTATATTGGGAATTAATACTTGCAAGAAGAAGTACTAATAAGTATGATCATTGCCTTCTTTGGTATTCCAAGATCTTTTGAATAATTGCATATAAGTAAGAGACAATGCCGCACTAAAGGAAAATCCCATTAAAGCAACAGTAAAAATTGCTATTCCAGGATTAGTATGGTAGTCATTTTCCCATATTGGGATAAGATCTTTCAAAAACTCAGGATTCAAATTAGTAATATAAAGAGCAAAGAAACCGGTGTAAATTAAAGTGGTGATAACCCCGCATCTAAAAAGAGCCCAAATACCTTTCTTATAATTGAAATGGTTTAAATTTTCAGTTTTATATTTCTTTATGAGCAACCACATTCCTGCCGCCATAATAGGTAAATTCAGAAGACCAAAAACGGGGTTCTGATGAAGATTAAATACAGATAAAATCAAAAAGTAAGCAATTAAAATAATAGCACTAAGTGCTCCATATACAAAAGGATAAGGTGATTTTTTCATAATGCTATTTTTATTAATTTTATTCGGCAATTTAACAATTAAAGGCTACTTATCCAATGGTAATTCGATAACGCACCTTTTAATAAAAGATAAAAATGAAAGATTTTTGGAATGAACGCTATAGCGATTCAGCATTTGTATATGGTAAACAACCCAATGCCTTTTTAAAAGAAAGCCTTGAGATATTTTCACCCGGAAAAATATTGTTTCCCGCTGAAGGCGAAGGAAGAAATGCAGTTTATTCAGCAAAAAAGGCTTGGGAGGTTTCTGCCTTTGACATAAGTGAAGAAGGCAGGAAAAAAGCATTAACTCTCGCGAAAGAGCAACAGGTTGAAATCACCTATGAAATTAAGGATTTTTTAGAAATTTCTTACCCTACGTCATACTTCGATGTCATTGCACTTATTTATGCCCATTTTCCTAAAGAAATTAGATTAGAATATTTCCAGAAATTTGATAAAATTCTTAAACCTGATGGTGTGATTATTTTTGAGGCTTTCAGTGAAAGCCATCTGGAATATCAAAAGCTTAATCCATCAGTAGGTGGCCCTAAAGACCGGAAGATGCTTTTTAGCCTTCAGGAACTTAAGGATTATTTACCTGGTTATCATTTTAAGCAATTGGAGGAGCAGGAGGTTAGTCTTAATGAAGGGAAATATCATATAGGGCGAGGAAGTGTTATTAGGTGTATCGCTTTTAAATCAGAGGCGGTGTAACATAGGTTACATTCAATTTGCAATTCACTTTTTATATTTGGAATGTGAAAAAAAGTAGTTACATAGCTTTATTTTTTGTTTGGATTTTTTCTTTCCATTTTGCGGCAGGTCAGGCTTCAATGTTAAACTATTTACCAGGTAATACTAACGTTACTTTTGTAAAAGAATCCTGTAATTTAAAAAAGAAGACTGATGGTGATTTTCCAAGAAATATTATTCAAATTGACCAGGAGTCTTCACTGCTAATAAGCCTTACAGGTTTTTGTAATTCTTTTTTTTCGTTTGAAGTACAGGATGAGCTCGTTCATGTCAGAGAACCAAACTTCAAATCATTTTTTTCTCCCAGGTCTGATTTATCATACATTTACCTTAATAAACTTTCCCCACCTCCAAAATTTTCCTGATTATATTTTACTCTTTATTGCCAATTGCAGAATAAAGTCTTTATCAGAAATATGTTGTTTTTCATACATTGAATTTTTATTCAGTTACTGGTTTTTAATTTGTAAATAATACAGATAGGAAATAGAAGCTTTTCAAACAGCTTATTCTTTGATTTCAATCTATATCTAATAGTAAGATGTCGAAGAAATCTTTATTCAATTCTCATTAATTTAAATTATTAAGCGTAAGTAAATTACGCAATATGTGGTGGGTTGGTTATTCTTAATAACTACCGCTGCTCAATATTATATTATTATGAAAAAAGGAACAAAAAAAAATATTATAGAAATTGTTGTTATAGGTGGTATTCTTGGGGTTTTAGTCTTCACCGGTCTTCATACCGAGGTAATAGGTTTCGTACAAAGGGGAATTCTTCAAACAGGCATAATGAATCCCGATGTATCCAGGGAAGAAGCGGCAGTGGGTATGGTAAAAGAACAAGATCCAAATGCCGATTTTAGTATGACTCTTGTAAATTCAAAGGGAGAAGAATTGCCCATGAAAGAATTAAAGGGGAAGGTAATATTTATGAATTTCTGGGCAACCTGGTGTCCTCCTTGTGTAGCAGAGATGCCCGGAATAAACCAATTATATAAGGACTTGGAGAATGATAAGGATATTGCGTTTATTATGCTTTCACTGGACAAAGACTTTCAAAAAGCCATTGATTTTAACAAGAGAAAGGGATTTGATTTTGAAGTTTATCGTGCCAAAAGTATTCCTCCAATGTATGCAACACAAAGTATTCCAACCACCTACGTAGTTGACGCCAATGGAAAACTTGTATTGTCCCATTTAGGAATGGGGGATTATGATACCGATGAATTTAGGGCATTCCTAAATGATGCAAAATAAATTTAAGTTTTTCAATTAAGAACTAAAAGATTTAAGGCAATGAACAGAAAAGTGAGTTGGCTATTATTAATGTTATTGTTATCGGTTGTTCCCGGCTTTTCGCAAATGATGGAAGCTCCTGAATGGACTGCGACCACCGATCCAGATGATTTTGAAAAAGGAGATGAAGTGGTATTGCAACTGTCTGCTGAAATTCCCGAAGACTGGTATATGTATTCCAATGATTTTGATGCCGACTTGGGACCTATGCTAACAGAATTTACCTTTAAAGAAAACAATTCTTACGAACTAATAGGCGAGGTTCATCCGGTTGGTCAGAAGAAAAAATTTGATGAGCTCTGGGGAGGGGAGTATACCTACTTTACCAAGACAGCAAGATTTGAACAAAAAATTAAAATTTTGGCCGGACAACCTGAAATTAAAGCTGAGGTTAGTTATCAAATTTGCTCTGATGTAAATGGACAGTGTATTCCTTTTGAAACTGAAGTTGCATTGAATCCGAAAGAAATTGCACAAAATAATTCGGTCGTTAAAAAGGATGAAAAAAGCAACCAGAGTGAAGGAGATATACAAGTTAAGAAGCTTGAAGCTTTTACCAATAAATTTAAGACTGAGGAGCAGGAGGATGACCTGGCTTCTCTAGCGGTGTTTTTCCTAATCTCTTTTGGGGCTGGTCTAGCCGCTTTAGTAACTCCATGCGTGTTTCCAATGATCCCTATGACGGTTACTTACTTTACAAAAAGCTCAGGAGGTCGTAAAAAAGGTGTTTTTAATGCTTTGCTCTATGGACTCTCTATCGTAGCAATCTATACTATTATCGGCACTGTTTTTTCTCTAATTTTTGGAGCGGGTTTTGCTAATTTTCTAAGTACGCACTGGATACCCAATCTTTTCTTTTTTACAATATTCTTGTTGTTCGCACTCTCGTTTTTTGGATTATTCGAAATAAGGTTGCCCAATAAAATGGTTAATAACATAGACAGCCAGGCCAATAGAGGGGGCTTGCTGGGCATCTTTTTCATGGCTTTTACATTGGTACTGGTTGGCTTTAGTTGTACCGGACCAATTGCCGGCACTATTCTTTTACAGGCCGCCAGCGGGGAAGCTATTAAACCTCTGGTGGGGATGCTTGGTTTTTCAATAGCTTTTGCCATTCCTTTTACACTTTTTGCAATTTTCCCGGGCTGGTTAAAATCGCTTCCAAAAAGTGGTGGATGGTTGAACACCGTGAAGGTTATTCTTGGTTTTCTGGAATTGGCCCTGGCTTTAAAATTTTTGAGTATTGTAGATCAGGTTTACCATTGGAAATTGTTAGACCGAGAAATTTACCTGGCACTATGGATTGTTATTTTTACATTATTAGGATTTTATCTATTAGGCAAATTGGTTTTTCCTCACGAAACCAAGAAAGAGCATACCACTGCATTTAGGATGATTGGGTCGGTATTGGTTTTTAGCTTTGTACTCTACCTAATCCCCGGATTATTTGGAGCTCCATTAAAATCTTTGGCAGGTTATCTTCCTCCACTGTCCACTCAGGATTTTAATATAGTGGATAATCAAGGAGGTATCGAGAGTGAAAGGCAACAACTGGCTGGATGTGATCAACCGAAGTATGATGATTTATTGGAATTACCTCATGGATTACAAGGATATTTTGATTATGACCAGGCTTTAGAATGCGCCAGGAAAGAAGATAAGCCCATTTTTATAGACTTTACAGGTCACGGATGCGTCAATTGTCGCGAAATGGAAGCCACCGTTTGGAGCGATCCCGAAGTACTTAAGATTCTTAAGGAAGATTATATTGTAGTGGCCCTTTATGTTGATGAGAAAATGGAATTGCCAAAGAAGGACTGGTATATATCTGCCTATGATCAAAAGCTTAAGAAAAGTATGGGCGAACAAAATATGGATTTCCTTATCCAAAAACTAAATGCCAATGCTCAACCCTATTATACTTTGGTTGGGCGAGATGGTAACTTGTTAGCAGCACCAAAAGGATATGATCTTAATGTAGACAATTTTATTTCATTCCTGGAAGAAGGGACAAAATTTTATAAAAATAATGACTTTGGAAATGAGCAACCTATTTAGGTGCTACATAACTGGACATTAGCTTTAGAATTCAGGGCTGTTTTTTAGGCAGAAGCGCTGGTTTTTAATTAAATTATAACAAATTTAAACCTAATTTAGTTTCATTACCAATGAATATTTGAAACGATTCTTTTCCTAGATTGGAATTACTACATTAGACCGGACACTAAGTTGAGAGAATATTTTTGCTAGTTATTACCTTAGCAATTATGAGAAGAAAATCTAAACATTACACCTTAGAATTTAAACAAAAAGCAGTCGAGTTAAGTTATGCTAAAGGCAATGTAAAACAAGTATGTGAAGACTTGGATATATTTCCATCTGTACTTTACCGTTGGCGTAGAGAGTTAAAAGATTACGGTAACAACAGTTTCCCTGGCCGTGGTAATCCTAAAATGACCGATGAAGAAAAAGAGATAGCCCGATTAAAAAAGGCATTAAAAGAAGCCGAGTTAGAACGAGACATCTTAAAAAAGGCCATCAGCATCTTCTCCGCGAGCGACAAGAAAAATACAGGTTTATAAAACAACACCTTATGAGATTTCCTGTCGAGACGATGTGTAAAATATTGAAAGTAAGCAAAAGTGGCTATTACCATTGGTTACAATCGGGACCAAGTAAATTATGGTTAGAAAATCAAAAGGTAACTGGGCTTATTAAATCTATATTTAAAGATAGCTTTCAAAGCTATGGTTCACCTAGAATAAAAACAGAACTAGAGACATTAGGCTATAAAATATCAAAGCCTAGAGTTGCACGTATTATGAGTGCTAATTATTTGTTTGCAAAACGAAAACGTAAGTTTAAAGCAACCACATATAGTCAACATAATTACCCCATAGCTCCTAATTTATTAAACCAAAACTTTGAAGTAAGCCGACAGGATCAAGTTTGGGTAAGCGATATAACCTATATCAAAACCAAACAGGGCTGGTTATACCTTACTGTCATTATTGATTTGTTTAACCGCAAAGTTGTTGGATGGGCTCTAAGCGATAATCTAAGTACAGAAGACACTATTATTAAGGCTTGGCATATGGCTATAAAGAAAACTACTTTAACCCAGTCTTTAATTTTTCATTCCGACCGAGGTATACAATATGCCAGCCATAAGTTTACCTCATTAATTAAAAGTTACAATGGCTTAGTAAACCAATCTATGAGCAGAAAAGGTAATTGCTGGGATAATGCCATTGCTGAATCGTTCTTTAAATCATTAAAGGTAGAATGGGTTTATAGGCACAATTATAAGTTGAGATCTGAAGCGGAGTTATCCATCTTTGGATGGATAGAAACTTGGTATAATAATAGAAGAAGACATTCCTTTTTAGGAAATAGAACTATAAGAGAATTTGAATTAGACATGTATAACCTTAAACTAGCAGCGTAGTCATTCAACTATTTGTCCAGTTTTTTGTTGCAAGTCCATTCATCTTCATATCTTGTGGAGAGGAGCGCAAGTCAGATACAGATGTACCCGGAAGAGATGAGACTACAAAAACAGATGTACTGGAAACCGGAGCTGCAGCCCTTCAGAAAAAAGGTCCATTTGATCCTATGAATATTTATCTGGTAGGTTTTCATCCCATGAAGGAAGAGCCGTCACATCAAATGGAGGCACATCACTTTTGTACTCAAATTAATGAGGATTTTGCACAATGTGCATTATTTGATGGAAATACGGAAGATGCTAAACTTACCGGCATAGAATATATTATATCTGAAAGAATATTTGATACATTACCTGAGGAAGAAAAAAAATACTGGCACCCTCATAACTATGAAATTCTTTCTGGACAATTAGTTGCACCAGGTTTGCCAGCTGTTGCCGATAAAGAACTGATGGAAAGTAAAATGAATAGTTATGGTAAGACCTGGCATGTTTGGAGTACTGGCAATGCAGACGGAGATGGCGATAAAATTCCTCTGGGAGATCCAAAGTTGGCATGGTCTTTCAATAGGGACGGTGAGGCAAAACCAGGATTAGTAGAAAAGCGTGACAACGAAATGGATATTGATAGTAGGGAAAAACGCCAAGAGAGAAAGGATCTTATTCCACTAGCGAAACCACAGGAAGGTGTAGATGCCTTGAAAGGTGAATTTCCACGCGAAACGCAAGAAATACCAGGGGTGCAAAGTAAAAAAGATTCCAATCTCTGATTTTGTGAACCAATCAACGAGTTAAAATTTCAAATACGATTCAATAATTAGATTGGGTTACGAAGTAGAATCAAGGAACGATTGGAGTGATTATCAATATCGAAAAGGTAATCAACCAGATTTTTTAAGAATTCATAGAGAATGTACATTTTGAAAATTGTTGCTATTGTAACATTTGTCACAGTAAGAATAGTTGTCTTATATTATCTTCGAAAGATCTAAAACGTGGTTTTTGAATAATTTCAAAAAGAATAGTGAAGATATTTTATATGTAGTATTACAGTTTATATTATTCATTATTTATGTGTTCGAATATGAAAAATGGGAATTTGAAGTTCCCTATTTTATAAAGGTTATATCTATTCTTACAGGTGTTTTTGGAATTCTCGTATCAATACTTTCCTTGCTCCAGTTGGGTAGAAATTTTTCCCCCTTTCCTTCTCCAAAAAGTCGGGCAGATTTAAAAATATCTGGGGTATATCATTATGTAAGGCATCCAATGTACACTGGAGAACTTTTAATAGCTTTTTCTTTCAGTATTTTCGTTGGTTCTGGATTGAAAATCTTTATAAGTTTTTTATTGGCTGGGTTGTTTTTCCTAAAAAGTAAATACGAAGAAGGGATATTGATCCAAAAATTTTCTAATTATTATAAGTACAAGAAAAAAACAGGAAGGTTTCTGCCCAAATGATTTTAAAATATGGAATAATATTATTGAAAGATCAAAGGTTTAATCAAGAATAATTCAAAAACTAGCTTTAGGTTAGTTGTATGAGTACAAATTTTGTGAAATGGAAAATTTAGATTATGCCCGCCTTCAAATGGCATTTACCCTCGGGTTCCACATTATTTTTGCCTGTATCGGGATGGTAATGCCTTTTTTTATGGTTGTGGCACACCACAAATGGCTAAAAACCCGAAATCCTATTTATTTAAGACTTACAAAAGCCTGGTTAAAAGGGGTAGCGATCTTTTTTGTTACAGGAGCGGTTTCAGGAACAGCCCTCTCTTTTGAATTGGGGATGCTCTGGCCCGAGTTTATGAAACACGCCGGCCCCATTATCGGGATGCCATTTTCACTTGAGGGTGCCGCGTTTTTTGTTGAAGCCATTGCACTTGGGTTTTACCTCTATGGCTGGAAGCGTTTACCCGAAAAATTTCACTGGTTTACCGGAATAATCATTGGGGTTGCGGGGGTAGCCTCGGGAATTCTTGTAGTATCGGCAAATGGCTGGATGAACGCGCCTTCAGGATTTGAATATATTAATGGGGAATTCACCAATATAGATCCTGTTCAGGCTTTGTTAAATCCGGCCTGGCTTACCCAGGCATTGCATATGACCTTGGCTGCTTTTGTAGCCACGAGTTTTGGGGTTGCGGGAATTCATGCTTTCCAGATTTTCCGCGGAAGAAATATAGAACTTCATACCAAAGCTTTTAAAATTGCCGTGATTTTTGGTGCGGTAACCGCTTTTCTACAACCTATAAGTGGTGATCTTTCCGCTAAAGATGTCGCCGAGCGACAACCCGTTAAACTTGCCGCGATGGAGGCGCATTTTGAAACCGAAAAAGGGGCGCCACTTTATATCGGTGGAATTGTAGATGAAGAAACCAAAACGGTTTCCAATAAAATAGAAATTCCTAAGGCACTGTCTTTTCTGGCTTTTGGCGATTTTGATGCGGAAGTAAAAGGTCTCAACGATTTTCACGATGATGAACTACCGCCGGTGGCAATTGTGCATTACGCCTTTCAAATTATGGTGGGAATAGGGACTTTATTGATGCTTGCCGGGTTGATTTATTTTATAAGTTTAAAGAAGAAAAGCTGGTTGAAAAACAAATATTACTGGCTGTTGTTTATCATAATTGCTCCACTTGGTTTTGTAGCTATTGAAGCCGGCTGGGTAGTAACCGAAGTTGGTCGGCAGCCCTGGATAATTCACCAGATTATGCGTACCGAAGATGCCGTAACACCAATGCCGGGAATGAAATACAGCTTTTTCTTTTACTTGTTTTTATACACCATATTGGCAATCACCGTAACCTGGCTAATGAACCGTCAAATTAAAAGTTTAAATCAACAGCCTGAGGACACTTCCTCCGGTGACAATAAAACCGACGATTAGTTATGCTGTACGTTGTATTATTTTTTCTGTTATTTTCTTTGTTGCTATATGTGCTTCTGGGTGGAGCCGATTTTGGAGCGGGAATTGTAGAGTTATTTTCTTCCGCCAGGAATAGAGAAACCACAAAGGACACTATTTATAGGGTAATGGGACCAATTTGGGAGGCTAACCATATTTGGTTAATTATTATGCTGGTAATTTTATGGGTAGCTTTTCCGGGATTTTTCCACGTAATGGTAGTTTATCTCCATATTCCATTAACTCTGGTTTTACTGGGGATAACGATTCGGGGTGTGGCTTTTGTTTTTAGGCACTACGATGCGGTAGTTGATAAATCGCAGGTGTGGTATAATCGTTTATTCAGAATTGGGAGTTTTGTAACACCCGTTTTTCTCGGAATCTCTTTTGCGGCCCTGGTAGGAGGCCAAATTACGCTTACAGAAGATTACACTACTACGGGGTTTTATGAACTTTTTGTGCAAAACTGGTTGAATGTTTTTAGCTTACTTGTAGGGCTATTTTATGCGGCACTTTGTGCATTTCTCGCGGCTACGCTTTTAATTGGCGAAGCCGATGGGGATGCCAGAAAATTATATAGCAGGCGCTCGGCAATTTTTACGATCGTTTTGGTAGTCCTGGGATTCATTTTACTGGTTTATGGCTATTTTAATGAAATTGAGTTTGTGAAGGATTTTTTACATAATCCAATTTCTTTAATTTGTGTAGGTCTTTCAGGAATTCTGCTTATTCCACTTTGGAGGTTCATTAAAAAAGAATATCGGATTGCTAGCAGGTATATGGCGGGGTTTCAGGTGGTGTTAATCCTTTTTGCAGCATTATATGCACATTTTCCGTATATTATAATCACTAAAGAAAAAGAATTGAGTTTACTGGAAGGGATTGCTACGCCTTCTTCCATTAGTAACCTGGCGATTATGTTACTTATTGGCGGCGCGGTTATTTTGCCCGGTTTATTTCATTTAATGAAATCTTTTAATATGATTAAAGTTTTAGAAAAGCCAGATAATATAGACGAAAATGAATATAGTTAAATACCTTTGGGTGGAAATCTATCAGAATAGAAAGTTTGAAAAGTAGATGGTGGAAGTATCCGAAACCTTCACTTAATTTCATTGATGATCTGGAACTTGACCCTGAAGGATATTTTATAGACATTGATGGTAGAGAATTCCATTTTGTAACTCATTAACTGAAACGGAATTTTCAACATATTTCAGTGCTCAATATTATTTTTAAACTACCATTGCACCGTATCCAAAGCGCCGTATAGGTAAAAATGAAGAAGTAATTTGTTATACTTTTTAAGATTTTCACTTTAAATAATTCTGGTAAAACATTTGAATCAAAGAATCCACCGATATATAATATTGGTTAAAATTATTCGTTGATCAATTTAACTTTCCCCATGTTTTTAGGTCTTGAAATATGTTCTGATTCGCGAAGTTTTTTAATGACAAATTTACTTAAT
Organism: Zunongwangia sp. SCSIO 43204; assembly: GCF_019904275.1. GTDB lineage: Bacteria > Bacteroidota > Bacteroidia > Flavobacteriales > Flavobacteriaceae > Zunongwangia > Zunongwangia mangrovi. Next base: position 4,525,066 of record NZ_CP063204.1, on the reverse strand, counting down.
TGTAAGTCCTCCTTTTTAATATTTTTTACCCCTCTGAAATACATCGTAGCGATGAAGGCCGTTCAACATGCCACTGTGAGTCACGATTTTGTACTTTTTATGTAGCTCCAGGCCTTTACCGTTAACTTTCACCTCACCTATGCGGTTACCGGAAGGTTGAGAATAATCCAACATATAACTGATTCCACTGCTTTGTAACAGGCCTCCCACTACCTCTTGTTTTTCACCGGGTTTTTGATTAGTGTCAGTTTGTTCTAATATCGATTTTATCTGTTTACCAGTTAAATTTAGCCTAACTATTTTAGAGGGGTGGGGGAGTAGTCTGTAAATGTCTTCGGAGGTCACTGTCCCATTTAGGGAGATACCATAACCTACCCCGGGCAAAAATGCGATTTCAGCATTGAAATGTTCACGCAAAAGATTTCCGATAAGTTTTTCACAAGGACTTTCAGATTTATATTGTCTGCCAATCGTCTCTTTTGCAACTGTAATTTTTTCTTCCAGCTCCTCCAAATGTGGTTTTCTCAATGATGTAATTAGTGATTGCATCTTGGAATCAGCTTGGTGTTTGTCAGTCCATAGAAGATGTGATTTTGCATGGGCGTATTGTAATTTATGATTATGTAAATGTAGCTTAACCTCTCCTATTACAGCAGCATCTGAAAGGGCTTGAACCAGGTAGGTGCCATTGATTTTTTCCGGACCAGAAATGATATCATGACTGTGCCCACCAATAATTAAATCGATATCATCAAATTTTTTAGCCGTTATACGATCTACTGCAGTTCCTTGGTGTGACAGGATAATTATTATATCTGTTTTTGCTGATAACAGCGGTAGATGTTTTTTAAGTACCTTATCTCCCGGTACAAAATTCAAACCTTGCATATTAGCTTTATTTCCTGTGAGTAAAGAATTATGATAGCCTAAAGCGATTATACCTAATTTTATTCCGCTTATCTCTTTAATTAAAAAAGGATGGTCAAGAAATGTTTTTCCGGTTTCTTTATCGATAATATTTGCACCTCCAAAAGCGAATCCTGCCAGTGTCTGCAGTTCCTTTGTTCGTTGGCGACCATAGTCAAAATCGTGGTTTCCCAAGGCCATAAAATCGTATTCCAAAAGTTTCATCATTTGTATAATCGCTGCCCCGCGAGTTATATTGGCCAATTGGTCGTCGCCAAAGGTATCCCCAGCATCCAACAATAAGACATTTTCTTTTCCCTCGTTCTTCCTAATTTCTTTGATGGTATTTGCCATTATGGCCATTCCCCAATTTTAGCTTTTCCAAGGAAATTGATTAGCACTTCCCGCTGGACATCTCCGGTTTGGGAAGTTGCATTATGAGTATTGGTCTTAAATGGCAGATAATTTCCATGAATATCATTGGTGTAAAGAATCGTAATTTGATGTTCTTTCCTGTTTTGTGATAGCAGGGAAAATGTGGTAAAAAAACAGGAGTACTATTTTATAAATTAATTTTTCCTTCATCGCTCGCTGGTAAATAAAACACCCTTCAGAAATTTTATTTCTGAAGGGTGTACAATTATTATTTAAATTCATAATCAGTTCCCGGGACGGTGGAAAAGGATTTCTCACCCAACACTTCGCAATAGGCACGGCCTTCCAGTTTTGGAGCGACCGGGGAATGTTTTTGTAGGTATTCTTCAACCACTTCGTGGATGGTATAATCTTTTACTTCCACGTCTTTTACATTGGGCATTCGGCATAAATTATCAAGGGGGTCACCGGGGCGAACACAGGCAGAAATGGTATAATATTCATCATCTTGCATTTCTTCACCATTTACCTTCACTGATTTTATACGCTGGCCTTTTTCGTTTTTAGAATTAAAATCTACTTCCATTCCCGAAAACCTAACCAGCCAACCCCCGAAGCGTTCGGTGGGGTTTTGAGCGAAAGCGTTATGCATTTCCTTTTCTAGCCAATCTTTAATTTGCTTCCCACTGGCTTTCCCAGTTTTTATTTTCTCATTTACCGGGAGTAAATTCCATAGATTGGCACGGGTAATGGGCGCCGGCTCACCATTTTCGGGCACTATGGGGTTGCCAAATCGAAATCCGTTAGAGATAGAGATATCGGCACCGGTCTTCCAACGGGCAGCGTTGGTGATCATATTGTCCATTGGGTTTTCTACGGTGAGGTAACGATATAAAGGTGTTTCTGTATAACCCACCACAGTTTCCAAATGCTCTTTGTAAGGAGCTTTTGCTTTTTTTACGAGTGCTGCGATCTTGGGATCAGCCGGATATTTTTTAGGATTAACATCCATGAGTTCATATTCTTCATCCACAATTTCACCGTCTTCAAAATAGAGGTTCAATTTGCCCACGAAAGAGCCAAACGCGCCGGGCTCGGTAACTTTGGCATATTTCCCTTCAATTGGTTGTCTCACCCGTTCGTGGGTATCGTTTCCAAAGATATAATCCACTTCCTTGGCAATAGGGCTATTGGCCAGTTCTACCTGTTTGAAAATCCCAAAATGGGTGACCAGGAAAAGCGCATCTACCTTTTCCTCTTTCTTTACTTTGTCAATAAGGTCAGCTACACCGTCATCAAGTCCGCTAAAGGCGATGCCTTCGCTAAAGATAGGGTTTTGTCGGACCGGCACATCGGGATCGTTGATACCGATAAAACCGAGTTTTACCCCTTCTATCTCTTTGGTCCAGTAGGGTGGGAAGAGCTCTTCTTTTCCTTCCTCGTGAAACATATTCTGAACGATTACCGGTGTCTCAAAACCCTTTAAGACGTTCATCATAGTTTCCTTACCGTAAACCACTTCCCAATTTCCTGGCACCAGTAGGTCGTAGTCCATTTCTTTAATAATATCAGGAAAGATCTTTCCTTCAGAAAGCGCGGCATAACCACTGCCCTGAATGAGGTCGCCCCCATCCAGGATCACGGTATTGGGGTTTTTGGTCCTTTCTTCTTCAAAGAGGGTCTGGATATGGGCGAGCCCGCCACGCTGTTTAAAAACGATTTCTTCGTTCTCCCAAAACAGTTCGGGATGAGAATCGAGTTGGCCGTGGATATCGGCGGTTTGTAAAATGGTAATTTTGACCCTGTCACTATTATTATCCTGATCATCTTCGGTTTTGTCCTTGGCTTCCGCATTTTTGCAGGAGTTCAATACCACCGGGAGGAGTATAATTAATATCAGGGTGGCAGTTGTTTTTATATTTTTATTTAAAATCATAGATAGGTTTTAAAATTTTAAACCTGCAAGGTTTTTTTGTCCTCGCAGGAAAGTTCTCCTTTTTAAAGTTCAATACTGAAATATCCCTTTTTCTGAAGCTGGAAATTATGGAGTATTCCATTTTCCACGATGTCCATTTCCGAAGGGATTTCCTGAGGGTCCACCCCAAATTTATTGAGGGAAAAACCACAGGCCTTTAGTGAAACACCGGTTTTTTGGGCCCGGTCTATAAATTTTTTCATAGCTACTTTATCGCTCAATCCTTTGACGGTCTGTCCGCAAACGATCACCTGGAAATCACCAAAATTATTTCCATCTTCAGTTTTGAGTTCTTCCGCTGTAATCAAAATGGGTTGGAGCTGTGGGATTTTCTTGGTCAATACCACGTAGTTGTTCTTATCCGGATTATGACGTTGAGCCTGCGTGTTTATGGAAAAAAGTATTGTCAAAGTTGTTAAAATAAAAAGTATCTTTTTCATGGTTTAAATTTTTAAGGGCTGAATCAGCCGTTATTTATTGTTTGTTTTTTTGAGAAATCGTTTAGTATAAAGAATAGGAGGCCCCCTGAAATGGCAATATTTTTAAAGAGTGGCCCCAGGGTGGTAATTTGCCCAACCTGAACGGTAAGGGTAATCGGGATAAGTACTGCAAGTAAAATGGCAGCCACCCAACGGGTTTTAAAACCAATGAGAAGTCCGAAACCGGCAATTAGCATGACAATACCTGAAAGCATAACCAGCAGTTCCGGATTTCCAAAGAAATAGGCCACACCTTTAAAACTGGCTTGGTCAATACGGTTTACCGTTTTTTCTACATTGAGCAGATGATTGAAACTGGCCACCAGGAATATCCCGCTGAGCATGATCCGCAATACCTGGATGGAGCGGGCGCTCACTAAAATTTTAGTTTTCATTTTATATTTAGGATTAGTGAAAAATAATCTTTTCCGAAGGTTCTCCGGAAACTGTGTCTATTGATTATATCACTAAAGCTTTTGGGGGCGGGTAATTTTTAGAGAAATAAGTAGAGATTACTGCCGGATTTATATAACTATAATCCTGAAAAGTAGGTTTTTTTATAGTTTCTTGCCATCGCGTTGTTAGCAAATAGAAAGGAGTATTGCAAAGTAAATCGGTACTAAGGATCACAACAGAAGAACTTTCGGTTAATGAATGTTCCTCTGAGTTTTTGGCATTTTGTTTTTTACATAGGGGATTTACAAGGACAATACCATCAGCCTCCAAAATGCTTCCGAGCAATTTAGTGTCTAAAACCAGAGATTTTCCAAAGAAAATCAGGCTTAATAGAATAGCTATGTAGATTTTAAAGTTCATATTAGAGTTCAAATATAACAGGGAAAATTTACTTTTTGTGTGACTAATGTTACATAGAAATAAAGCCTTTGGTAACCTATGTTACTGTAGGCAATACCAAATTTCTGGAGTTTTGCAGTAAATCCTGAAATCTAATCTTTTGAAAGTTAAATTTAATTTAATAGCTGTTTTCTTATTCTTTAGTATCCATTCATATGCGCAGCATGATGCTCCTTTTCTCAAATCTAAAGATGATTTTCAACTTAAAGATGTTTTTAAAGAAGCCCATTTTCACGGTCATATCCGTAATTATTTTATGAATACTATTAACCGGGGCGACCTAAAGGATTACTATGCGAATGCTACGGGAGGGGCCCTGGGTTTTACTACTGGAAATTTCAAAGGTTTTGAAATTGGGGTCAAGGGTATCTTCACCTTTAGGACCTTTGGAAATGACCTTGGGGTACACGATGCCATTACAGGTAAAAACGCCAAATGGGAATATGAATTATTTGATGTTTTGAACAAGGGAAACTTTAAAGACCTGGATAGGCTGGAAGAACTCTTTATAAGGTACCGGTTTGGAGCGTCTTACCTAACTTATGGTAAAATCGCAACGGAATATACCCGTTTGCTCAATAGTAGTGATGGGAGGATGAAACCTTTTGCTCATAGGGGCGGTTGGGCACATTTAGATTTCAATAGTCCGCATCAACTTGATTTGGGTTGGATCAATGGGGTTTCTCCAAGGGCTACAACGGAATGGTTTTCTATGGAAGAAGCCATAGGACTGTTTTATAACGGCTTTCAACCCAATGGAGAAGAAGCAGAGTACCATGAAAATTACCATTCTTCGGGTCTGGCTGTATTAAATTATCAATTTAATAAGGAAAATTTCTCGGTCAATATTTATGATTTTTATTTGGACAAACTGACCAATACTATATGGACTGAAGCTCATTATTCCATTAAGAATTTTGATATCGGGGTACAATACGTTTATCAAAATCCATTTCAGTACTCAGAAGACTTGTCTTATGAACATCGCTACGTGCAACCTGATGAAAATGGCCAGGTGTTAAGTTCGCAATTAAGTTGGAGCAATACAAAATGGGATTTTGCTTTTGCCTATACACACGCTTTTGATACCGGAAGGTTTCTGTTTCCTAAGGAACTAGGTCGGGACCATTTTTTTACTTCGATACCCAGATCCAGGTTGGAAGGCCTTGGAAATGCGAATGTTTACACCTTAAAAGCAGAGTATCACATGCCTTTACCGGACTTCTATTTAGGCGTGGCCATACAACAATTGGAAGGTCCGGAAACCGGTAATTTTGAATTTAATAAATATAATGTGGATGAGTCCTTTCAAGTCAATAGCCACCTTCGGTTTGTTGCACACGAGTTCTTTGAGGGGCTTTCATTTGACTTGTTATGGGTTTACCGGCAAAATCAGAATTACACCAATGCTCAAAGTATATTCAATAAAAGCAATTTCAATCAGATAAACTTCGTGACGAATTTTAATTTTTAATTATTAAAGTACTGACACCGGATTATCTATTCTTCATCTTATCAGCAAGGTTTTTATTATACTGAATAAAAAAATGTGCCCAAATTGATTTTGAAACTGCAGAAATATATGGCAATAATAATAAAAGAACGAGTACAATAATTCCAAATATTCCCAGAGGATTTGTGGGCCAGCCAATAATAACATAACTCAAAACAAATACGGTTACCCCAATGGCCACTCCTACCGCGTAGGATACGTACATACTCCCGGTATAAAAACTTGTTTCGAGGTGATATTTTACTTTACACTTAGGGCATTTATCTAAAACCTTATTTGTAGAAAAGCTATAAGGTGGTTTTTCCAGGAATTTTCCTTCCGTACACCTTGGACATTTTAAAAACAGCACACTTTTTAGTCGTGGAAACATAAATTTTTAAGGTAAAATAATAAAATAATTTTGGTCTGGAATGTAACATTTGTAACAAGCAGGGAATGTGGTCAAAAATATTCTAAAGGGTCTTGTACGATCAATCAATGATCTTTTGGCATCTAAAAAGCTAAAAATGTTATTTTGATTTCAATTTAATGGGGGACTTTTAACGGGAGAACTAAAAGGATTATCCCTCTTTAGTAATCAAACTCATTTACTTTGGAAAAAGCCTTTTATATTCCTGCATTTTATTGCTTGCTGGTTTTAGTTCAAGGCCTTGATCTATATTTTAATCTTTATCATAATCTTTAGAAAGATTACTATGTCGGTCAGCACATTACCGCTCCACTCCGCGAAAAGCTATATTTCGGGTAAAGAGCTTCCTTAAGAATATTTTGGGCATCCTTTTTATTTTCCTTAATGATGTATCCGGTATAGAATAGTTACCGATCCTCGTGTATTCTTATATTTAATTGAGTAAAAAAGGACGCCCGCTAAATCGGAAATCATTATTGCATTTACTTCGCTTCCGGTTGTTTCTCAATTTAAGTATTTCTATTTCCTTCCCGGCCGCTAATGTGACTGCCTTTTTTGTAATGAGAAATACCAATATTCAGAAGGTAGTCCAAACCGCCTAAGTCAGTCGTCCTTCCTTTTTTATAAGTCTTCCCTAATTCTAATATTGAAAATATATCAGCATCAGAAAAGATGCAAACGGCGCTATAGGAAGTAATTCAATAAATAAAAATTAGGTTGTGTAACTAAAGTTACTGTAGGACCTTTATATATAGTTTAATTTTATCAAAAAATTTAAAACGATCGATTAAAACTATTTATTATGGAAGCAAATGTAGAAACACAAAAAGTAATTACAATGCCGAGAATTGGAGATACAGCACCAGATTTCGAAGCTGTTACAACCAAAGGAAATATTAAAATGTCTGAATTTGCTAAAGACAAATGGACAGTTATGTTTTCACATCCAGCAGATTTTACACCCGTTTGTACTACTGAAATGAGTGGATTTGCTCAAAGAAAAGAAGAATTTGATGCTTTAAACACGGAACTACTAGGATTAAGTATCGATAGTATACATGCGCATTTAGGTTGGGTGCAGAATGTAAGAGAAAATACGGGAGTCTATTTTGATTTTCCAATTATTGCAGATTTAGATATGAAAGTATCCAAACTATACGGAATGCTACAACCTAACGAAAGCGAGACCGCTGCTGTGCGAGCCGTATTTTTCATCGACCCATCAAAAAAAATACGTTTAATTATGTATTATCCACTTAATATAGGTCGGAATATGGATGAAATATTACGTGCCTTGGATGCATTACAAATGTCAGACAAACATAAAGTAGCAATGCCATTAGATTGGAAACGAGGTGACAAAGCTATCTGTTCTGCACCAAAAACACTTGAAGCTTTAAACGAAAGGTTAGCAGATGACTCAGTTGAGAAAGTCACTTGGTATCTTGCAAAAAAGAATATCTAAAATAGAACCAAGGGCTTTAGTTAAATTTACTAAAGCCCTTTTTTAACCTAAATAATCAAAACAATGAAAATAAAACAATTTAAATATAAACACTTGCACATTATTCCTAAGCTATTGTAAGCGATGGGAAAATGGCAGTTAAAGACCCAGAACGCAATCCCGAGCAATATTACGCTTTCGCGAAAGCGAATAATGCAGAAATTGTGGCGGTAATCGAAACCCATCCACATGCAGATTTTGTGAGTTCACATTTACAGATTCATAAAGAAACGGGTGCATCAATTTACAATAGCAAAAAATTGGGTGCAGATTATCCACATAATACTTTTGATGAAGGCGATAGTTTAAGTGTTGGTAAATGCAACTTAAAAGCTATTAATACACCAGGTCATTCACCAGATAGTATTACAATTGTGGCTACAGAAGGTAATGATACTGCAATGTTTACTGGTGACACCTTATTTATTGGAGATGTAGGACGTCCAGATTTACGTGAGAAAGCTGGAAATATGCAAGCAAAAAGAGAAGAACTAGCCGAAATGATGTATGACACCGTAACGACAAAGTTTAATGATTTGCCAGATGATACTGTTGTTTACCCAGCACACGGTGCCGGTTCTTTATGTGGAAAAAAATTAAGCGATGCTGCACATTGGTAACGAACGTATTAGCAACTGGGCGTTTAAAAAACAAACCAAAGAAGAATTTAGGGATACCATCCTAGGTGGGCAAGCCTTTATTCCTTCCTATTTTGGGTTAATGTAGGCATCAATAAAAACGGCGCAGAAAGTTTAGAGCCTGCAATCGGAGGTGTTTTTTTTAAAAGAAGCTACCACTTCGGGATTAATCGTTGATACGCGGGAGGAAGCTACTTTTAAAAAAGGGCACTTACCTTGCAGTATAAACATACAAGCAGTTTATGAAGATTCTAAATTCGAAACGTGGTTAGGTTCAATAATAGAACCAGAAGAAGCGTTTACTTTAGTTATAGATAATGAAAAATCCAAAGACTATATACTAAATAGAGTTGCTAAAATTTGTTATGAAAAGCAAATCAAAGAAGTCATAACACTTGGTAATGAAAATTTAGTTGAAAATAAAGTATTAGATTTAAATGATTTTAAATCCAACCCTGAGAATTATACAATCATAGATATAAGGAATACTAGTGAAGTAGAAATAGAAAAATTCTTTAAATCTGCAAAATCTCATCCATTAAATAAGTTAAGAGAAAGTGCAAGTTCTATTCCAACAGACAAACCTATAGTAGTGCATTGTGCAGGTGGTTATAGAAGTGCAGCAGGAAGTAGTATTTTAGAAAAACAATTAAAAGACGTTCCTCTATATGATTTGAGTGAAACAGTTAAAAATTTTAAATAATTAATCATGAAAAAAATAAATAATATCGGTTTAGATGATAAAGTATCACAAACCACAGCAGAGAAATTAAATGACTTACTTTCAAATTACCAAATGTTCTATATGAACTTAAGAGGATTTCATTGGAACATAAAAGGAAAAAAATTCTTTGAATTGCATCTTAAATTTGAAGAACTTTATAATGATGCTTTAGAAAAGGTAGATGAAATTGCGGAACGTGTACTAACATTAAGTGGAACACCTTTGCATTCCTTTGAAAAATACATTGCAACTTCAAAAATCAATTCTGCAGAAAACATAACAGATGGAGAAGAAGCTATTGATATAATACTAAAAGCCTTAATTACCTTATTGGATAAGGAAAGGGCTATTTTATCAATTGCGGCAGATGCTAATGATGAAGGTACAGTCGCATTAATGAGCGATTATATTGTACAACAAGAAAAACTGGTTTGGATGCTTTCATCATATTTAGAATAAACTTCACAAAACATGTTTAACCAAAAAGTATTTGAAAGAGAATAAACCTTCACATAGGACTATCTTTTTGTGACACTATCCCGCAAAGTGTGTAAAGTTAAAATAACAGGGGTTGGACTTTTTTAAAGTCTGACCCTTTTTTCATAGATCGTAAGGAACTGATTTAAGATAATGCTCAAGTTCCTGGTTGGCAATGACCATTTCTTAGTGGCTTCCCTTGTAGCCAAATATACAGATTTCATCCCTGCCTCATCGGTAGGGAAAGACAATTTATTTTTGGTATACTTTCTGATTTTTCCCTTGAGGTTCTCGATAATGTGCTTCTTAGCAGCGATGTGCCGTTCTTCAGCCAAGATTTATACTGAGCCCAAGATTGTACCGGTAATGCATATAGAGCACCTTTTTACCCTATTTCTTTACCGGGCTCATATCATTGCTCTGGAACCTATAGAGGTCAACCAGTTACTTCTCTTTACTTTCGTAAAATGTCGTGATTGGAACCTTGCTCATCAAGCCATAAAGATAGATACACTACACCCAATGGTTGAGAATGTAACAATTGATTTATTTTAAATCCTTACGATTTTAATATTTTTTTGTTACTAATTAAATAGACATTGTAAATTATCTATAGTTATCTGTTTCAAATAAAAAATCTATCCACACCTCCTTTATATGTGCTTATTTTAATATTGTCTAATTGATTCATATTTTAAATACAAATATTTACCACTATTATTAAACTGTGGTGATTATTGGCTTTCCAATTTTATAAGACGTTCAGCACATTCCCCTGAATTTGCGAAATGCTGCATTTCGAGTAATGAGCTTCTTTAAAAATATCTTGGCATCCTTTTTCATTTCCCTAATGAAGTATTCGCTATGGAATAGTTACCGCTCTTTGGGTCAACTGATACTTGACTAAGTAAAAAAGAACGCCTGCAAATCGGAATTTCATTCTTGCATTTACTTCGCTTCCGGTTGTTTTTCAATTTCAGTATTTCTATTTCCTTCCCGGCCGTTGCTGTCCCTACCTTTTTTGTAATGCAAAATACCAATATTTAGAAGTTAGTTCAGGTTGCATAAGCCAGTCGTCCCTCCTTTTTATAAACCTTCCCTAATTCTAAATATTAGCAACTGTATAAGCATCAAAAAAGGTAACAGCACACGGCACTATAGGAAGTAAATCAATAAATAATAATTATAAAATCATTTCAAAACAACATACCCGGAAGCGAAGTAAAAAAACCAAAAAAGGAAAACGCTCCGGATATAACAAGTAAATCAATGTTTAATCAACCTGCAAAGAAAAGCAGGTATCTAAATCTTTTAATTATGAGTAATCTAAGAAACCAAGTACAGTTAATCGGAAATGTGGGGAATGCCCCGGAAATCAAAAACTTTGAAAGTGGTAAAAAAGTAAGCAGTTTTTCACTGGCAACCAATGAATACTATCATAAAGGAGGGGAGAAAGTACAACAAACCGACTGGCACAATGTAGTGGCCTGGGGAAAACAAGCAGAGCTTATCGAGAAATATGTCGATAAAGGTAAAGAAGTGGCCATCTGTGGCAAACTAACTTCCAGATCCTATGAAACCCAAAACGGAGAGAAACGATATGTTACCGAAATTTTAGTAAATGAAATACTCTTCCTTGGAAACAAGGAAAACAAAGACCAGTAATTTTTAAAAACAAAGAGGGCGTTCCCTTCGAAAGTTGCGCCCTCTTTTATTATTAACCCTTTAAAACAGTCAATAATGAAAACCAAAGTTAATGAAATAGCGATAAGCTACAGCGGAAGTTTAAAAGTAAATTTACTGCCCAAAATAACCTGCTCTCAAAGTGCCGCTGAATTAGCCTTTGAGCAGTGGAATAAAAATGATATAGAACTCCAGGAAACTTTTAAAATAATGCTCCTCAATAATTCTAATAAAGTAAAAGGTATTTACGAGGTTTCAAAAGGTGGAATTACTGGAACCCTGGTAGATTTGCGAATCTTATTCGCAGTAGTATTAAAGTCCTTAACTACCGCAATAATTTTATTGCACAATCACCCCAGCGGAACCCTTAAACCAAGTGAAGCAGATAAAAGCCTGACGAGGAAAATTAAAAATGCGGCATCATTTTTTGATGTTAAAGTCTTGGACCATATTATTGTTATTCCTGATGGTAATTATTACAGTTTTGCAGATGATGGTATCCTGTGAGGTAATTTCGTATTATTAGTTAGTTTTAAAAACCCTTCTTTAAATAGAGGGGTTTTTAGGTTCGAATAGTGCTCAATGAATGCCTATAAACAAGTAGTTCTATAACAGAAACTTGAAAATTAGCTTTGTTGGTAGTGCTTAAAAATAAGGAGCATTTCAAGCTCAATTAAGTAAAAAAGGAAAAATTCACTGTTACCTGAATTTTCCCTTTCTTTTTAGGTCATTGAACCTACTCTATAGAAATAAAAAAATCTTGAATTCGGACACTCTTTTTGAATAAGAATTATTTACTACTCGCTACCAGTTACTAAAAAAATCCTTATATTTATTTCGCTGATCTTCAGCATTCAAATTTACGCAGGTTTATCCATTTGTGACTTTCGCCGATAACCTGCACATCGAAAAATTATTAATTCGGAAATTTTTTCCGGGAATTGGCAAGTGGTTTTTGACTGTCTATTAAGACAGGAAACAGACCAAATTGTACGGAATTTTTGTCCCGCGCTGCGGGACGAAAAGGAGTAGCAAGAGGATAACACGCGATGCGATGTTTAGTACTCCTTTTTATTTTCAAATAACTGATATTCAATAATTTGAAAAAATATGAAATTCTACACTTCTTACAATTTGCGACAAATGCCTTGTAAGCGCCCATTTTTAGGGAATAATTTGCGACAAATCGGCGAATTATGGACTCATTTATCGGTATCAGGTTTAAAAAAGAAACGGCAAAACGTTTCCAGGAATTTTCAAGAAAACACTTCAAATCACACACCGAGGCATTGGAAACAATGCTTGACTTTTTCTTCTATAACGAGATCTCCCCAAAAGAAAAGCTAGGTCCTACCGGGAGGACCATAGAAGCGAAACTTTTAAAAAGGATTAATGCCGTTATCGCCATAATGCGGGATGTGGAAAAGACACAAACCAAACCGACTGCGGCAATGATTCAATCGCTGTTTGAAATAGAAGAACCCAAAAAGAAACCCTTGATTGTGGAAAAGAAATATGCCAAAGAACAACCTAAAGTAAGGTTTCAGGAAAAGCAAAATCATCATAACGAACACTAAATTTTTGAGCTATGTACATCACGATTACACCTCAAAAACTGGGAGGCAATTATTCACAAAGTTCAGGCGATTTTGTGGGTTACCTGGAAAAAGAAAACGAAGGCTTAGAGCCTTCTGAAATGGAAGATTTTTTCAATCAATATGATGATAAGATTTCCGCTGAAGAAGTCGTAAAAGAAATTGATGGCAACACTGCTAAACTCAAAAAGAACGAACCCAAATTCTATTCGATTACGGTTAGCCCTTCCAAATATGAATTGAATCGATTGCAGAATAGCAGCGAAGATTTAAAAAAATATACGCGGGAACTGATGAAGGATTATGTAGCCTCCTTTAACCGTGAAATCAATGGACGACCTATTCGTGTTGAAGATATTAAGTATTACGCAAAAATAGAACACCAACGTAGTTTTAAAGGAACCGATTGGCAGATTAAAGAAAACCAGCCTTATGCCACTCAAATTCTTCAGCTTAAAAATGAGATCCGGCACTTGAAAACACAGGGCAGAGAGGGGGAAATTAAATACCTACAACGGAAGATCTCCAAATTGGAAAGTGAAGCGCCCCATCAGCAGGATGGGAAGCGAATCGTTCAGGGAATGCCAAAAGCCGGAAACCAAAGCCATATTCATATCATCGTAAGCCGAAAGGATGCTTCTAATACTTTTAGTCTTTCCCCGGGGAGCAAACATAAGGCATCGGAAGTGGAGATGCACGGAAAGAAAGTAAAACGGGGCTTTGGCCGTGATCAATTTTTTGAACGTGCGGAAAAGACTTTTGACAAAACTTTTGGCTATCAACGGAACTTCGCTGAGACCTACAAAGCTCGAAAGGATTTCATCAAGAATCCGAAAGTCTATTTTGCATCACTGATGAAACTGCCCACCAGTGGAAAGGCCATTGCCTTTAAAATGATGAGGGAAAGCGGTGTTCCAATGCTGCCCAGCATTCCGGTTTCTCAGGCGCAATTGGCAATGAAAGCTTTTAACCGCCTACGCCGGGGCGTGGAAGTAGCCATCAAATCAAGTTCCATAGGTATTTAATCTAATTCTAATAGTATGTATGTAGATCATCTCTTTAACGTTCTTTCCATCATTGGGCTGACCAGTGCGTTGTTTTATGTTGGGTATCAACTTTCCAACTATGCATTCCTAATAAACAACCTGTTATTGTTTGTATTGGCTTATTTTTTACAAACATCCAATAATTTGATTTTAGTGTTGTTGAAAATTGTCTGTCCGCTTTTGCTAATCAATACGGCATTGTACGTTTTCCTGCATAAAAGGAAAAACTCAAAAAATAGTGACCATAGGTATCAAGTGGATTTTGCCACGAGCAACGGAAATTTCAAACTGGACAATATTAAACGTGGGGCATCCATCATCGGTTCTGCCGGAAGCGGAAAGACCGAAAGTGTGGTGTATGGCTTCCTAAAACATTTCCGAAAAAAAGGTTTTTGTGGAATTATTCACGATTATAAGGATTTTGAACTGACGGAAATGGCGTATCCACTTTTTAAAGATGGGGGTATCCCATTTAAGGTGATTTCCTTTGATAAGATCATCCATCGGGTTAATCCCATAGCTCCACGCTATTTAGAGAATGAGGAAAGCGTTAACGAGGTGTCCCGGGTATTGATCGAGAACCTATTGGAACAACGGGAGTCAGGCACGACGGGAACCACCAAATTTTTCAATGACGCTGCGGAAGGATTAATAGGTGGATTGATTTGGAAACTGAAAACAACCTACCCGCAATTCTGTACCCTGCCCCATTTAATCGCTATTTATCAATACCTGGACACCGACAGCCTGATCCGGTTTTTGGAAACCAATACCACCTCCAGGGCAATGGCAGATGCCTTTATCAGTGGGAAGGATTCGGAGCGGCAAACGGCCGGGGTGAAAAGTACCTTAGCCAATGCTCTAAAACGCATCAGTACGCAACGGATTTTTATGGCCTTGTCCGCAGATGAAGTGCCTCTTAATATCAATAGTAAAGAAAATCCTGCGGTAATTTCAATCGTCAATAATCCCAAGTTTGAAAGCTCGTATTCTCCGGTGATTGCTACCATTGTCCATACCATTACTAAGCAAATGAGCGTACGGAACTCCAAACCTTCATTTCTGTTAATGGAAGAAGCACCTACCATACGCTTATTGAATATGCACCGTATTCCGGCAACCCTTCGAAGCTTTAATATTTCTACGGTCTATGTAATGCAGGATAAGATCCAAAACGATATGATGTATGGCGATAAGGCCAGTAAGGCCATATTGAGCAATCTTTCCTATCAGTTCTTCGGAAAAGTCAACGACCCAGATACCGCAAAATATTACGAACGCTTTTTTGAGATTATAAAAGACCCAACAAAGAGTGTGAGCCGTGGGCATAACCTTGATTTTGATACCAGAGTAACTACCGGGGAAAAGGAAATTCCAAAAATCAGGGCGGATGTTTTCTTTCGTTTGAAACAGGGGGAGTTTATTACGTATGCGGATGGAACTGACAAAAAAGTACAGTTTAAATTAGCAAAGATTCAAAGGGAATTGCCGGAGGAATCGAAACAATTTTCTCAGGCTGATTTGGAAGCTAATTTTGAAAGGATTTATGAAGAAGCGAGGTCTATATTTGAGTAGTAAATTTAATTATTATTAACAGGTTTTTTGAATTCGGGACGCAATGTGTCCCGAAAATTTTTAACTTATTTACGAGGATTTAATTTACCTCAATCAAAACCTTCTATTAAAATCAAACTAGCATTATCACTCGCTTCTTTTTGAAGTCTTTGGTCAATAGTTGAAATGAGAGCACCGGTTGACTCCTCTTTATTGAGTAAGTATTGAAGCGTGTTTGGATTTATGATGTTGTGAACACCATCCGAACAAATAAACAATTTGTCTCCTTTATTCAAGGTGAGTTCGTGATAGGAAGGCACAGATTTCTTAACATCACCTTGAATAGAACGGGTAACAATATGGTTATATTTAGATAAATTTACCCTACCATTTGAATTGTCAGTTTCATAAAGCTCATTCCTTAGATTATGTGATTTGCTCTCAAAGCAAAGTTTGCCATTTGAATAATGCAGGATTTTTACATCTCCCACCCAAAATGTCTTTGCGGTTCTTCCTGAAACTATTATTCCGCCAAGGGTAGATCCAAGTTTTGATTGATGTTGTTCTTGGTATTGGCGTAAAGCTAAGTTTGCTGTGTTTATGGCCTTATGGATGACATTTACGTTAAATTGATCGCTATTGGATAGGAAATTATTCAAGATGTCAATAACCATTTCCGCAGCGATATCACCATCATCATATCCTCCCATTCCGTCTGCAACTATATAGAGATATGAATGAGTACCAATTTTCTCAGCCAATATTCGGTCTTGATTGGTTTCTCGCTTTCCAATATGTGATATTACTTTAGATTTCATTTATTTGTCGGTACATCCAATTGAACCATCCGTTTCAGCGTATCGAAAAACGCTTGTTGAAAGGCGCTATCTTGGGTGTGCAATTTATAGAGTTCCAGTTCATTTTTTCTTTGTCTGGACAACACTTCCTGAATAATGCGACGTAAAGCAATATCGCTGTTTTGTTCGTCTGGGTTTAGTTTAACCTTTTCTTCGAAGTCTGGATGAGCTTCCACAAATTTCTGCAAACTCAGCATTTTAACGCGTTGTTCCTCTGGGGTAGCATCCCAGCCTTGAAAATAACGTTCGTTAAAAGTTTTGATGATGGCTTCCAGTTCATCTTCTTCGTTTTCTCCGTGAGCGCCACGAATACTTGGGTTCTGCGGATCGAGTTCTGAGTCACTTTCGTCCAAACCTATTTTCACCCCTATTTTATCACGCTGTTCCAATCCATAAGTTGCCAAGTCAACGGCGTCCAATAATTTGTCCAAGTCGTCTTCATCTGGATCTTTGACAATCATTTTAGGGATAAGAAACTTTAGGAACCAATAGAGCATTTCCCATTCCGGATTATTGAAATCCAATAGTGCTGCCACCTGCCCATAAATTTTAACAAATTGCCGCGCCTTGATTTTATAATCTGCCTTTTGCTTTTGCTCTAACTGCAATTCCACATCAAAACGGGCTTGGGGTTTGCTCAAAGCGGCTCCTAAGGTTTCCGTATCTGCATTTGAAAAGAATAAGTCGTTGAACAGTTCCACTTCAGACCATTCGTAAACACCTTCTTCATCCAGAATCATTTTGGCATCGTGCAATACATTTACATCTGTTGCACTACTTAACGTTGTTACCGTATAATAAGGGTCAAAAGCTTTTTTAATATCTTCTTTGTCATTGAAAAAGTCCAACACAAAAATATCTTCGGTCTTTTTTCCCAGTTTTGGAGCAGAACGGTTTAACCGAGATAAGGCTTGCACAGCCAGTACGCCTTGCAATTTTTTATCGACATACATTGCGCAGAGTTTCGGTTGATCAAACCCTGTAAGGTATTTATTGGCAACTACCAAAATACGGTAATCATCCATATCAAAATAGCGTGCAATTTTGTCCTGAATATAATCGGGATCAGATGACTTGGTGGTATCCAAATGAGCGGGTAGGTTGTTGAGAGATTCTTCGGTTAAGGAAATACCGTCTACTTCTTTTTCTCCTGAAAAAGCGCAGATGGCTCCAAATGGGGTTCCCCGCTCTTCCAACAAACGTTGAATAGCTTTAAAATACCGAACAGCAGACTCAATACTCTGCGTTACGATCATCGCTTTGGCTTTTCCTTTTAATTTTTTCTTTTGCACAAAGTGCTTAGTGAAATGATCCAGCATCACTTCAGCTTTGGTGTCTATGGTTTGCTGGTCTTTTTCAACAAAGGCTTTTAATTTCTTTTGGGCTTTTTTGGTATCGAATATCGGGTTTTCTTCTGCCGACTTCGTCAAACGGTAATAGCTTTTAAATGTGGTATAATTGTTCAGTACGTCTAAAATAAAACCTTCTTCTATGGCTTGTTTCATCGCATACAGATCGAAAGGCTCAAAACTGCCATCTTCTTGTGGCGTTCCAAATTTTTCTAACGTACTGTTTTTGGGTGTTGCCGTAAAGGCTAAATATGAAGCATTAGTTTGCATCTTTCGGGATTGCATCACCTGCGCTATTTTATCTTGAACATCTTCGGCTTCTACTTCGGTTGATTCTTGTCCAATAGCTCGGTTCAGGTTGTCAGCTGTCGTTCCCGATTGTGAACTGTGTGCTTCATCAATAATCACTGCAAAACGTTTATCACTTAAATCAGAAATGCCTTCCACGATAAAAGGGAATTTTTGAATCGTAGTAATAATGATCTTTTTACCTTGTTCCAAGCTTTCTTTTAGGCCCCGACTGGAATAAGCAGGAGCTACAATATTTTTGACTTCCGAAAAACTGCGAATGTTTTCACGAATCTGTCGATCCAATAAACGCCGATCGGTTACTACAATAACAGAATCAAAAATAGGTTGGTCTATTGCTTTTTTACCAGCCGCCTGTTCATTTTCTGGATAGGCTTCTATTAACTGGTAAGCTGCCCAGGTAATAGAATTTGATTTTCCCGAACCGGCAGAATGCTGAATAAGGTAACGGAAGCCCGTTCCATTATCACTCACGTCTGTCATAATTTTTCGTACTACACGCATTTGATGGTATCTAGGAAAAAATAAAGTACGTTTATTTATAGGGTCTTTAGACTTCCCATCTAAGCGCACAAAGTGCTGAATAATATTAGCTATGCTTTTTGGCTTAAATATCTCTTCCCATAAATAGGCTGTTTTATGACCAAATGGATTGGGCGGATTGCCTTTACCATTTTCATAGCCTTGATTAAAAGGTAAGAAAAATGTATCTGTGCCGTTCAGTTTGGTCGTCATAAATACTTCATCGGTATCGGCGGTCATATGTACAAGACAGCGTCCAAAATTGAGCAGAGTTTCTTTAGGATCACGCTGTTTGCGGTATTGGTTTTGACCGTGTAAGCGTGCATTTTGACCTGTCCATTGATTTTTGAGTTCAAGGGTAATTAGCGGTAAACCATTGACAAAAATTACCATATCAATTTCTTCCCGCGGATTACTTTCTGAATACGGCACTTGGCGGGTTACGCTAAATTGGTTACTTTCAAAATCTTTAGCAACTCTTGCACTGCTACTTCCTAAAGGTAATGGAAACAATAAGGTAAAATGTGCATCATCAACTCCCAAACCTTTTTTGAGTACGTGCAACACCCCTTGTTTTTTGATAATGCGATCCAAACGTTGCAAGATTTTAAGTTTCCAATCGTTACTACGTTTGAGTTTATCGAGTTCTTCTTCCTGTGTGCTTTCTAGAAAATTCCAAAACCGCTCGGTATCTAGTGCATATTTTGAATCAAAATGAGAACGGTCTCCATTATAATACCCGTTTCTTGTTCTATATACTGCATTAGCTTCTGCAACTGAAGTGCCTTCTTCTTTAAGTGTTTCTAGTGAAACCCCGGTTAAGCATTTTTGGATTGCAGCTTCTAAAGCTTGTTCGTTGGTTTGGTTATTCATTATAAATGGTTTTCTGAAGTTCAGGTCAAATAAACTATTTTTTTAAAGTTGATCTTTAGCAGGTGTTACATAATTGAATTTGGTTAGTTGTGAATGAAGAAAGTCATCGTTCATTAACTTTAGGAAAAAGTTTTGAGATTTTTTTGTATCCAATAAAATCTGTGTACTGTCGGTAGAATACTTAAATTCAGTTCCTAATTTATCGTGATTTTTTACAAATTGAATTATTGATTCTTTAGGTAAATTAAATACAGGTGAACTAGTGGATATTTTGGATAATTTCCTAGCAAAAGGTAAATCGTCTATACGTTCGCTTAAAACTTCAATGTTTTCCAATATTTCAAGATTTTCAATGCTTGTTAAAGATGATGTGGCTTCTTTAACAATTATATCGTTGAACTCATAGTGGCGTTCTGGAATAGAAATATTATTGATGTAAACGGATTCACCTATTTTTATGACATCTACTTTAGTATCGATACGTAAAAATTCTTTTTTGATTTTATCAAATTGTGTTTGGTGATCTTTGATTAAATATATTTTACCTTGTCTAAATAGATTAATAGGCATTTGCTTCCTGTAAAGTAGGATATTGTTTGCGTGGTCACCCAAGTAAATGTAATAGCCTTCTAGGTTTTTTAATGAATCATTTTGAAAATTAAAGTAATCTGGTTGATTTGCTTGATCTGCAATATTGTCAAAATAATCAAAAATACTAGGTTTATCTTCTAAGTCATATTCATACAAAACACTTTTTCTGTCATCCGCAGAAGATAAGTTCAATAAAGCTATATCTTCATTATCAACAATTTTTTTTAACTGATTTTTATAAGCATTAATTAAATCTTGTTTGACGTCTTCAATAATATTTGCCCTTTTTAATTGGTTTTCACCTTCTACGCTTAAAAGAAAATAGACAT
Organism: Zunongwangia sp. SCSIO 43204; assembly: GCF_019904275.1. Lineage (GTDB taxonomy): Bacteria > Bacteroidota > Bacteroidia > Flavobacteriales > Flavobacteriaceae > Zunongwangia > Zunongwangia mangrovi. Next base: position 4,504,503 of record NZ_CP063204.1, on the reverse strand, counting down.
TTAAGCCTATACCTTCCATTTCATTTATCGATTTAAATTTTTCTTTTATTTGTCCAATATCCATATTATACTTTTTTAGTGAAATAAACTTTTTCCGATATTTTTAAATACTTTACTTTATCACCAATCTGAATTTTATCTTTAGTTATAAAAATGCTATTGTCTAGGGATTCATTATTCGTATCAGCTTTGTATATATGAAACCCCAATAGGGCAAAGGAGGGATTGGAATAAAATAAATTCGTTTTCATAAAAATAGCACCCAAAATTATCAAAAGAACAATAAGCAATACCAGACCTCTTATAGTAGTGAAATCAAATGCTATTAATGAAATAATAGTCATTAGTAAGGCAAAGTATTCATAGTTTATATTTTCAATTTTTTCAATTTTAACAGGTAGATCTAGATCCCCTTTTAATCCATTTAAAAATTGATAATAAAAAATCATCCCCATAACTATGAGTAAAATTGAGCCAAATGCAATAATGTTGTTAATAGTTAAAAGATTTTTAAAACCAATGAATTTACATTGATCTTCTATACATATTGGGAAATCTATAGTAACAACTATCAGCAACAAAAAGAATATCCAAAAAGACATTATAAAAAGTTTCAGCTCCTTCATATTCAACTCACTTTAATTTTTCCCAGTACGCAACTATCAATCAAACTTGCCTTATATTCTTTTAATTTTACAATAGCTTGTTCTTGTTGGGTAACGGCTTGATCTATTTTTTGTGATTGCGCATCAATGTAATTGACAATTTTTTCTTGCTCTCCTTTAGGAGGGATAGGTAAATGAATATCTTTTAATTTAGATGCATAGGTGTGAATTATAATTTCCCCTTTAGCAGTTTTTGCCTTTTTCTGCTTTCACCAATTCGGAATTCATTACGTAGCTCAAATATTTTGAATTATTTGAAACCGGGGTAAATATAATTACGTCGCCACCAGCTACCGTTATTTCATCTGATTGAAAAGTCACACATTTTCCAATATCTTCTTTAGTTTCACCTGAACCAGTAAAAAGCAATTCATTTTTTTTAAGAAGTCTTGCTTTTTTTGCCGTTTTTATACCAATAGTACGCACCGCAGATTTTACTTCAAAATTGTACTTAGTATATATATCACCATATAGAATTGCTTTAACACCTTGTTCAGTTAAATCAGACTTAGAAAAACCGCCTCCTTTAGAGAAATAACCGAACATTCCTAATCGCTTCACTTCCCAATTTTCAGGAATGTCTCCAATCCAATCTACCCCTGAATCTTTCTGTGGCACATTTTCATTTAAGCCCCGTGTTACTGCCTTTTGTATGAAAGCTTGCTTACGCTCTTTCAGTAAGGCAATCATTTTTTCCTTTTGCGCTACGACGGTGTCCAATTTTCTGCAGGTTTCATCTAAAAAATTGGCGATAGCTTGTTGTTCAGGTTTTGGTGGAAGAATTGTTCGCACTTCCCCAAAATCATCCGTATACATACGCCATCTTGAAGGAACGACTCCACTTGATCGGCGCGCAAATTCATCTAAATATATTTTTGTTCGGTATAAATAATGAGTAAAACGTGGTGAAATTTCGTTTGAGGCTTTATAAATTGAATAGGCAGGACTAACAACACCGTTAAAATTTGAAATGCCTAATCCTCCTAACCAAGCCAACATAATATTGGTAACCAAATTATCTTTAGAAACCTTTTTATAACCAATTAAGTTTTCACTTCTTGATTCATTTTCGTTTGTTTTTACACCATCATATTGTGATACTGATAAAAGTTGCTCATTTCCTTCTTCAGATAAGTTGGTTATTTCAGTCCATAAAAATTTAGATCTTTTAGTCTTCCAATCCTTAGGTATTTTACCCAGCCAATCTACGCCGCTGTCTTTATATGTCGGATAGGTTTTCATAGATTCACGCTGTTTAAAATATCCATAATCAAGCCTTCACTTTCGGTTTCCAGTTCGCGTATGTCTTTATCAATTTCATCAAGCGGGCGTAAGGGGTTGTGCTGATAGAAATACTTGTTAAAACTGATCTCATACCCAATTTTGGTTTTATCCAAATCTATCCAAGATTCTTCCACGTGGGGGAAAACTTCTCTTAAAAAATAATCATAAATGGTTTCGTTTAAGGGAACATTTTCATAATCCCGTAAATCACTTTCACTTTCGTAAATTGTATAGGTATCTTTATTTCCACCCGGGAAATATCCGAAATGGTGTAGTTGTGTGGGCGTGCAATCTAAATGGGCGCAAAGGTTTTCCAGTTTTTCACCTTTTAAGATTTTGGTGGTTTTGATAACTTTTTCGGCTTCAGGATCGTAAACACTCACCGCATCCAAAATGACTTTTTTCTGAGCGTTGCTTAGTTTTATCTCCAATTTTTTGAGTGCTTTGTTGACCTGTTTTGAAAAGTGGTTAAAGTCCATAAACACCTTGTCTCCAATAGCTTCATATAATTTGGTAGCAGTATCTACCAAAAATTTAGCATCTTCCCAGGTCTTCTTTGCGGTAAGCTGAGCTTTCTTTTTAGAGCTTAAACTGATATCATTAGCCTCACACCAGTTCAAGATTTCTGTTTTAATACTGGGCAATTCTGTATAAACCTTTTTGCCAAAGGTTTTATACGCATACTCCATTGGTTCTTGCAATTGGCTGTGGTAGCGTAAACTTTCAATAGCTTCTAATGTAAATTGAGACCGCAATCGCTTGGGACGCTCAATAGTCACTTTATAGTACCCAAAATCTGTATTACTAAAAATTTTGCTTGCCAATTGGTTGTCTTCTTCTCGTTCTCTTGCTTCTGAATTGAGAAAAGTCTGAGTGATTTCTGCAATATGTTCCGGGGTAAATTCACAATTTTTTTGTCCCAGATTTTTTCGTAGTTTTTGGTAAAGCGGCTGCGCATCGATGAGTTGTACTTTGCCTTGACGTTCTTTGGTTTTATTATTGCTAAGCAACCATATATAAGTGGTAATACCCGTATTGTAAAATAGGTTGTTGGATAGTTGCACAATGGCTTCCAGCAAATCATTTTCAATTAAATAACGCCTAATGTTGCTTTCCCCACTGCCTGCATCACCAGTAAAAAGACTACTGCCGTTGTGAACGCTAGCAATACGGCTTCCCAATGGACTTTGTTTTAGATTTTTCATTTTGGACACCATTTCCATCAAAAACAATAATTGTCCATCGCTGCTTCTGGGGATGGCTTTTTCGGTGTCTGTTTTTTGCCAATAATTGGAAAGTTGAATAGTGAAACGTGGGTCGATAATATCTTTTCCGTCTTTGATGTATTTCTGCTCACTGGCCCAACTTTTTCCATAAGGCGGATTTGACAGCATAAAGTCGAAGTTCTTTCCAGAAAATTCATCGGTAGAAAGTGTTGATCCCAATCTGATATTTTGCGGATCGTTACCCTTAATCATCATATCACTTTTACAAATGGCATAGGTCTCGTCATTGATTTCCTTTCCAAATAGATATACATCTCCTTTGGCTTGAATGGCACCGGCTTCATCTTTGATGAAATTCTGACTTTCAGTGAGCATTCCGCCACTACCACAGGCCGGGTCGTAAATAGTCATCACGGGTGGGAGTTGATGCTTAACAGGTTCGAATACCAGATGTGTCATTAATTCAATCACCTCACGAGGTGTAAAGTGTTCTCCGGCTTCTTCGTTATTTTCTTCGTTGAATTTTCGTATGAGTTCCTCAAATACATAACCCATCCCCAAATTGGATAATGCGGGAAGTTTATAACCATCGGGATCTTCTTTCTCAAATGGAGTTAAGTTAATCCGTGGTGAGGTAAATTTCTCCAGTACATCGAGTAACACATCCTTGGTGGCCATATGTTTAATTTGGCGAACCAAATTAAATTTTGAAATGATTTCCTTAACATTATCGCTAAATCCAAGAATATAATCTTCAAAATTAGCCAAGAGAATGCTCTGATTATTAGAAGCAGTATCTTTTAGTAATTGAAGTGTCCATTTGCTAGTATTATAAAATTCATAACCAGCTGCTGTTTTCAGTCCTTCAGATTCCAGCTCTGTAAAACCTGCTTCTACCGTTTGGAACCGGACTTCGTCCATTACTTCTTTCTTCGATGGTTCGAGTAAAGCATCCAATCGGCGCAAAACAACCATTGGTAGGATTACATCACGATATTTTCCACGTACATATACATCGCGTAAACAATCGTCCGCAATAGACCAGATAAAAGCTATAAGTTTAGAATGCGAATTTTGAGTCATTTATTTTTCGTTTAATCCATTAACTATATTTTCAATGCATTGTAGCACTTCGTCATAGTTTAGGGATTTATGGGTTTCTATAATTTGATTAATCAGTTTACTTTCTTCCTTTTTATCGATTTCTTCGTTTAAGATTTTAAGAATAGAGTCAACTGTTTCTGTGTGTTTTTCTAATAATTCCTTACTATCCTTTCCTAAAAGAACCGCTCCTCCTGTAGTATTCTTGAATGGTTCTTGGCCATATACAGCATCATAATAATGGGTCGCAGCTCTTTCTTCGTGAATTGATAAGTAGTTTTCTAAAATAAAACCTATATCATCCGCATCTTTATTGTTGCGCTGGTGGCGATCCTTCCAAGCGATTATTTTCAAAATGAAAATACCGCTGAGAGTCGCAATTTTGATTTCGGTTTCATCATCTATACGAACAGGTAATGCAGCTTTATCAGCAGCTGTAAAACCTAACACCGACATTGCCATTTCTTCGTTAGGAGGCCAAAATATTTTGTGGTCTTTTTTCATTATTTCTCCAAAAGGCACAATATCTAATTGGAATTTGCCTTTGTAGATAAAGCGTTGTTTTTGATCTTTATCTTTGGTGAAATTTTCAAGTTTTACAAGCTGCTGTTCAACACTTAACCATTGTTCCCAATCGTTCACCGTAATTGCAATATCAAGATCGTAGGTTAAACGACCTGACTGTGCATTGTGTAGTTCCATAATGATATCCCGTGCGGTAGCACCGATCACAAAAAAAGAAATACCCGCTTCTTTGAAGTATTCTGTAAGTTCTAACAGAATAGGTTTCAATAGCGGATGCGTGAATTTCTCGCTAGATATAGTGTAGCTCATTCTCTAATATTTTTTTTGCGGTCTCAATATTTCTTCCATAGCCACTATTTATTAAATCTGCATATACTAAAAGTGGGGGGGCGGCTTGGTTGTTAGCGTTGCTATCTTTCCAAAATTTTTGTAAGATCTCAACAGAACCGGTTTCACTTGGGATTAAACGTAATGTCTTTGCGACTTGAGAAAGTTCTAAATCTGTAAATAGGGTAAATTGCTCAGGTCTTAAGTTATCTGTATAAAGCGCCCCTCCAGGTTCACCTCCCCAAAGGATAGAACCATTTTCTGAATGTAAATCTATAGTGCGCCAGTTTTTTAGTTGTTCCTGATCTATAAAACGCATTCGTTTTCTGAGAATTCGAGGCCTAAGAGTTGCATTAAAATCGACCACCCAACGCTCTAATAATTCTCTTTTATTTTTAAGAACTCGTTTATTACTTGTTTTCAATAAGTAATTTAAGGCTTCAAGTTCAGCCATTACATTGCTTACCGATCCTACGGACACGTCAGCTCGTTCCGAAATTCTTCTGTAAGAATCTTGAAGGTTTTCGGGCTTATTTAATAAATGAAAAATAATTTTTAATCCTGTTTCTTGAAAAGCTCGTGATTGATTTGTCTTATCTTTCTTTGCATTCTTTTGACCTTCTACGAAGATTGTTAAATCTTTATGCTTTATAAACGCATTCCCGGCAACATCGATATAATTAATACCACGTTCCTTCAATTTCTGAGCTGCTTTTTTTGAAATATATTCAGCTATTAAAATAATAGGTCTGCTACTGTTATTCTTCAGTTCCTCTAGTTGAGATAAGATAAATCCTTGGTTAGATGTCCGAACAGCAGATTTGCTCTCTACGATAAATGGTGTGTTGTTTATAGTCAAAAGCGCATCATAACCAGCGCTATTGCTATCTGCCTGAATAGAAACTTTAGTTAGTTCTTCCAGTTTAAAAGCAGCCTCGTAGATGAAGTCGTTATTGCGATACATAGTTCTGTATGTTCATTATTTAATTTTGTTCAGTGACAATGAACATTCAAATATAGTGAACATATTTAATAAAGCAATGAAGAAAAATGACTTATTAAGAGCTAATTCGAATTTTAAACGAGCTTCAAATAATGGAGCTCCTTTTCTTAAAGCTACTTTAGAAATAACCGAATTTTAAGATTAGAAGAAGCGCTATAGAATTTAGTAATATCAGCTTGAAGAAATTAAATCAGATAAATCTAAAATATTAATTTGATAAAGGGTAAATATTATAAATAAACCTAGTAAAGCCACTAGAATAAAATAGAGAAAACCTATAATTACACGGAGGTTAGTTATCTTATGTTTTATTTTTTTGAAATCATTTTTAAAATCGGCATAAATTATACGGTATGAATTTTGAATGATTTCTTCCTCTTGTTTCACGTCTTTTCTTAAACACTTAATATTATACGCGGTCATATTAAGAACGAGGAAAGCAATTATTGTATAGAGAAAATAAGCTGAAAGAATTAAAATTAATAGTGCAGGTTGATCTTTCACTTTATAGCTTGCAAAAATGGTTGCACCAAAGGTTAAAGGGAATGAAATAACTTGCTTTCCTATTGAAGCTATGTTTTTGTCGATGGAATCGAAATACATTCCACGCTCTTCTTTGAATTCAGACTTCACTTTATCAAAAGCAAAATTTGAAACATAGATTTCATAATCTCTTTTTGCTAGGTTTAAAAGTGTATTGTGTTCTTTTATTATTTTATTAAACCTATTTTCTTCTTCAGTATTGTGAACTCCGGTTATTAGTACCTCTTTAAAAAATTGTATAAATTCTTTCTTTTTAAACTCCTTTTGAAAACGATTGAACAAATTATTTAAGTCAACTTCTTGAAAAAAACTAACCTTTGGTAATTGATAACCTATATTAAATACGCCGTGGGTTTTACTAATAAGCGTAAACTGATCGTCAGTTTCACTAACATATGGTGTGAATTCAGGAGTATTTAAGAAAAAGAGTAAGATCTGTTTGTATTCGTGAATATTAAATATAGCCTTATTGATCTGGTTATAAGTGGCGTTAGGTTTTTTAAGTAAGTAGTCTCCATCTGCAGTAATTATGATTATTGTTTGCAAAACAAAGTCTTCTTTTATCTTTTCATATTTTTGTAGGAAATCTTCTGTTTTATAGAAAATACTTGTTTTATGCATCTTACAGGAGGATAATCTAATTTCTAGAGTATCACTTAAAAGAGTATTTACGTCATCAAAAATCTTTTCAGTTGTTTCTTTTAATTGAGAAAATTCAACATCAGTTTTTAATATAAGTTTACTACCATTATACTCAACTTTTTTATCCTTCAAGTCTAGTTGGGCTATGGTCTCCAAAAAGCTATCAATATCCTTATCTCCAGTATTAATATTGTTCATATTGTTTCTGCATAGCTTCAGCTAAATCTTTAGAATTTATTATTACTTTACCATTTTTTATTTGTACGCCATCTTGGCCAAATTTATCATAATCTACATTTATGTTAATTCCCGGAACAGAGGCTTTTATGGAGATAAGTGTTTTCCATTTAGGTGCATCTCTTTTAAATTCCGAATCTATCGTTATACCATTGGAATCTGCAAAGTCTCTGAATGAGTTTTTGTTTTCCTCTCCATAAAAAGTAGAACCCAATTCAAATAAATTTATACGCTTATCTCTTCTACTATTAACGTGTTCAAAGACAGCTTTATTGAATTCACTTCGCCCAAATAATTCTTTCCCATTTTCATCTAATGGTAATGGGATGGTTTTAATTATGTTAATCATATTTTCAGTGTTGACTGAATTTTTAATTAAACCTGCTGCTAAGATCCAGTCTTTAAAATATTCAGAAACTTCCCCATCTTGTTGGGTAGTAATCAAAGCTAAATAATTTCTGTCATCAGAATTCGAATTATAAATAGTAAAATTAAGCCGAACTCCCATAGCAATCTTTTCAATATTAATATTCTCAGTACTATCTAGAATATATGTTCCATTCTTCTTAATAATATTAATTCCAGATTTTTTTCGTAATAATATAACACCTAAATATCTTTGGTTATCGATAGTGTAGTCCGAAAATAAGTAGTACCCACCTTTGGCAAAAGGTTCTTTTTTTACTTTGTCTTTTAGCAAGTCCAAAGAATGCGTGAAATTAGTAAATTTCTCTTCAGAGGGGTCGCTAATATATTTTTGGAGCGTAATGGTAAATTTATTTTCTTCATCCTCTTTAAAAGAAGCGTTTTTAAGGCTTGGACTTGTATTAATTGCTTTATGGACTTGTTCGGTTAGGTTTAAAGCAAATTCATTCTTTTCGAGAGGTTCCTTAGAATAATCAATTTCAGCCTCCATTTTTTTTGGTTCCTTTTCCAAATAATGAATAGCTATTTCTCTAATTTTTATTTCCATATAGTGGTTTTTCTAGTTAAAAACCACTAAAATATTCAAAATCAGGCTATAATTAAAAGTTTTTGTTAAAATATTAAAACGGACCTCTATCCTTCGGTGCGTTATGAGTAACCTTCCACTGGTCGTTCTCTTTGACCAATTTAAAAACACCGGGGTTCGGGTCGTAGGATGTTGAATATTTAATCCAGGTTACCTCACCTTCTTTTTGTTCATCCACGACCTTAAAATTAGATTCAGAATTTTTGTCTTCGGCAAACATTTCTTGTATGCTGGAAAGGTTTGCATATCCAGATTCTGTTGTATATTCTTTTAATGTTGCCTTATCACCGTGATAAAAACTTTCGGCGACGAGTTTGGCGGTTTCTGAAGGAGATAAATTTTGTTTTCCGGCACAAGAGAGAAATAATACTACTAACGAAAAAACTGCTATTTTTTTCATAATGATGCTAATTTGGGTTATTGATAAATCTATGCGATATCTTTAATTTTAAGTTCCGTTCCCCGCTCTCTTCATTGAGCTCTAAAACCGCCATTCGTTCATTGCTCATCGAAAATTTTGGCAGTACATAAACGAATCTTACAGATTCATTTTCTTTTATTTTTGACGGCAAATTATATTTAAAAATCGGTTCTTGATAAAGCTTTTGTAAAGACTTCTTTTTACCCTTTTTTATTGTCTCAACTGATAATTTCAGAAAGTTGAGGTCATAATCCAACGAAGATTTATTTTCAATTTGAATTACGAAATAAAGTTCCTCCTTGTCAAAAACAATATTCTCAATTCTCATTATGATGCCATCGTTTCGTTTTTTTATCCGGCCAATGTGTTGCTTTCGGTCAATTAAATAAGAACAAAATTTATTGTAATAATAGGTTCTGTTATCTATGGTGTCTTCACGTTTAACAATAGTAGTTGAATCAAGACCAGTAGGCTATTCATTACCGATGCCTTGAGACGTTGGTATAAAATAATTCAGCTGATCCAATTTTTTCCTATAAGTTACGATATACGAAAAAACAGTCCCGTTTTTGCCTACTACCAGAAGATTACTTTCTTTTCCGGGTTTTGCCTGAAGCAAGCCGAAAAATTGCCCTTTCTCACGATTATAGGTAAAGACAAAGTTTTCAGATCCTGTTATTCCCTGACGGATCGGTTCCGGGAAGAACAATGCTACATTTTTTTGATCATTCGCATAAATGGTATCCAGGCGAAAAGGTGGTTGTGCTGTGGTGAGGACAGTAACAAAAAGGAATATTGAGATAAAAATAAAATCTTTCATAAGAATAGGTTTAAGTGTTGTTTTGAGTCTATAATTTAGGTTTAAGGATGAGCCTGTAATTGTTGAGCACGGTCACCTTAACGTTTCGGTTATTGCGCTGAAATATCTTTTTGAAACCACTGACCTGTGGTACCCCGGAAATATTGATGTCATCCACCATATCACCGATAACCTCGGTGGAAACCTGGGCGCGAAAGTTGTTTTCGACATAGATACCCTCACTGCCGTCTTGAAGGTCAAAGGCTTTTAATTCGGTTGGATGATGCTTGATATTTTCGATTTCGATCAATACCCGGTTGGGCTGAAAACTGATAAAACCGTAAACCGGCGTATTTTTCAGAAGGTGTTTGCTGTTAATGGTTGTCGATTTGGTCAAGCGCATTCGTAAACGGGAATTAGCTTTGACCACTTGGTCGCCATCCACTACGGCATAAATCAGGTCATCGGTAGTGCCGGAAACGGAACTATCACTTTCTTTCGGATCTGAGGCAAAGAATAATTGATGTTCCAACCCCATTTCTTTAGCAGCAATTTTTTGTTCCGCTTTTATTTCGGTAGAATCAATTATCCTTTCCACTTTGGCATCAGTTTCTCTAGCGCCAATATGCTCATAATCTCTTTGGGAATATTTAATCCTACCTGAGGCGTAGATACTATCCGCGAGACGTTCTTTTTCCCGTTCCGGTAGACCTTCATCATAAAAGCCAAGCGAATCGATCAGTTTTTCGTCATAGATGCTGGGAGCATTGGTTTCCCGGACTTCTTTTAGATCGTTGATGGCATCCAGTTTAGAATCATATTCCTTTTGGTCTTCTTCCAGTGCGGGAACGGTCGTTTCTTTGAGGTTCGTATCCTCACTTTCATCATCGCCCATTACCATCATAGAATAGGAGATCAGGAAAAGCACCATTACAGCGAGTACTGATGCAAAGACTATTTTATTTTTTTCAAGCTTCATAATTATTGTTTTTTAGTTACCATTATCGGTTTTCCTCGTTTAATTTTTTAAGGGATTTTTCAAAGTAATCGGTAATTAGCAATCCGTGCGGATTGTTGGGGAAGTTCCGGTCTACGGTCATCAGGTTTCCGGTCGAAATTAATTGATAGGTGTCGATGATCGATCCCCTGTTGATCTCAAAAACAATAACCGTTTTGAAGGAATAAGTTCCATTTTGTTCTTCGATTTGGGAATCGATACTCAATACTTTTTGAACTAAGGAATATTGTAATAGCCGATTGTAAACACCATCTGCCTTTTTTTGACGATATAGATTATCGACTGAGCTATTGCCCAGCCACAGTGCCTTTTCTAAATTCTTTTCATAATTGCTTGCATCAATATTATAGAAATAATTATGGAACAACTGTAAATGTGCCAAAGCCTCCACTTTAAAGTTTTCTTTTTGGGTCACAAGCTTTAAAGGGATGATACTACCATCGGTATTGATGGCAAAAGCGTTGTTTAGGGCTTTTTTGTTGATGTTGAATACCATCCAAATGGCAAAACAGCTGGAGAGTAAAGAGCATATCACAACAGTCAAAACAATGAACCGATTTGTTTTAAGGACAGCGTAAATATTCTTGTAAGGTGTTTTCATCATAGTTGTTTTAGGCGGTAAATAATCGTAAAGTGAAAGAGGTGGCACGTCGGTATAACTTAAACTTCAGAAAAACAATAAATCCTATGGTTCCAAGCTGTACCACCGGGGCAAAAAATCCACTTCCCGTATCGGTACCGAATAGATCTGTCCAAAAGTTGGTATTGATCTCCGTATAGAGTGCATTAACAAAAACATTGACCAGGAAGAACGCCGGCACCAACATATAAACGGCAGCATACAGTTTGAAAAAGGTATAGGCCAGGGAACGGAACTTTTCAAATACGGCCAGGCTGATCACCAGCGGGAAAAATGCTTGCATTATACCGAGAAGGAAAAAACGTTCCGCTAAGAACAATGGATAGATAAATAAATCAAGAATCCACAAAATGACCCCTCCAACAAAGGCAAGTATCTTAAATCCATAAAGCGGTGTGACCAAAGCTTCATAAAGCAATGTCATTGCATTTTTAGCAGCATCTATAAGGTTGACCTCTTCTTCGATAGGAATGTCCTGCATCTGCAAAGGGAGCAAAGCAGGAGCGGTGTCCCGATATTGACTTTCAATAGAAACTAGAATACTGTCAAAAAATCCTAATACTTGTGTCGAGAAAATAACGAGGATAACCACCGCAAAATTTTTGGCAAGTTCACCAGGGCTTAATCCCCAAGTATATCCGTCTTTGTTAGCTACTCCCTCATTATATTTTTTTAGAATATTAATTAGGAAGAAAAGCACAGCAAGGGTTTTCATTCCGACAATGGTATACTGGGAGAAATCACTGTCTTGAATGGTCTGAAAAACAGTATCTACATATTCAAGACCAAAACTTAAAATAATTACTGCATTCATCATCAATATTCTGTTTCCCTGTTATTGATTTTATCCTGCATTTTTCGAAAGGAAATAATGTCCCGATAACGTTTGGTTTTTACCCTAATAGCGGAGACCATTTCCTTCGATTCCGTTTCTTTCTGTTTTAATATGGAGGCACGTTCGGCATCGCTCATTTTTAGGTAATCGCTGGATAAGATTTGATCAATAAAATCCATTGTTTCCATAGAATTTTGAACAATATTTTCAAACGACGCTGTAACGCGTGAAATTTCTTCCGGCTTGATATACGGGGAGTTCAGAATATCCTGTAAATCACCTTGCATTACGCTAATGAGCCGTTGATTGTTCTGACCAATCTCTTGTACAGCCCTAAGTTGCCTTACCACGGTGGAAACCTTTTCAATCCTGTCCTTTGCATCTTTCAGGAATTTCACGGACTTGATAAGTTGAGCGGTCTGCTTCCCGGATTCTACTAATTGTTTGACCAAGCTTACAAAATTGGTATTGTCATAAACGGGCATTCCCTGTGCCGTAACAGGTCCGTGCACTATAAAAGTCAGGGCTATTGCAACGATTAAAATTTTTGTCTTCATAATATTAAGTTTTAGCGATGAATTCCTTGATAGCTTTTTCCATATTCTGGGTCTTTTTATAAAGGGACATTATGGACTCATTTTCTTGTCCATCGGTGAGGTAAGCGGCATATACTTCTTTGGGAACTTCCAGCCGGAAAATGTTGCTTTCCTTTCCAATTTTGATAAACATTTCGGTATACTTTCTTGTGCCGGAAAGGTTGTTTTTGATAGATTTTAACTGGTTCAGATCGTGGCTAGAGAGGTTGAGCCTTTTGACCAGCTCTTCATAGCCTTTTTCATTGTTCAGGCTATAAATGACCTGGGTGTTTTCGAGAATACTTGCTGAAGTGGAATTGTTGGGAAGCTGATTAATGGATTGCAAAATAATGCCAATCGCACCATTCTGTTTCCGAATGGCTTGGTAGTAAAATTCCACACTTTCCAGTACGTTGTCAAACTTCAGTTGCTTGGCGAACTCATCAAAAAGGATGATGCCTTTCTCTGCACGATTTTTCCAAATGGTTCGTTGGATGGCGGACTTGATCAGCTTCAACATTACGGAGAGGATTTCTTTATTGTCCTTTACTTCGTCCAGTTCAAATACAATAAGACGCTTATCTTCTATTTTATAGGTCTGGTCTTCACTGACTTCAAAAAGGAAACTATATAGACCATCGCCGACGTATTCAGACATTACGTGTAAAAAGCTCGTAACGTTGAAATAGTCGGGATGGATTTTAAGTTGCTTTAAGAGGTTTTTTTGATTGCTCTCAATAAAATTGTAAAAACCATTCAGCGAGTGATTTTCAGAAACACTATGGTAATAATGACGCAGAATCTTTTTAACGGCAACTGATTGTGCCTTGGTTACTTTTAAATCAGAAGCAAAGAGTTCAAACAGAAATACCGATAAATCCTCCAGGCGTTCCGGGCTAAGATCATTGGTAGCGCTGATATAAAATGGATTGATACCCAAATTCTTCCCGCTCTCGTAGCGTAGAACCGTATATTGCTCAGGATAAAGCTTAGCAAATTTGGTATAGGAACCGCCCAAATCAATAATGACCAGACGGACACCACTCTCAAAGTATTGGCGAAGAATGTTATTGGCCAAGAAAGATTTACCCTCCCCGGTTGGCGCAAAAATGGCAAAGTTCCGTGCCTTGATGCGTTTTTTTTGCTCGTCCCAGACATCTTTTAGCACTGGAATATTATGTTCCCGGTCATTAAAGATGATTCCGGTAGCATCTGATTTGTAATTACTGTTATTAATCAACAGGCAAAGTGCGTGTTTCAGATCCGTTACATACAAATCGTTATTGGAGAAATTAGAAGAAAAACCGCAATAGCTGTTCAAAATATAATTCTTCCGTTCCTCACCCCTTGGGTAATAAGGAATAATGTCCAGTTCCTTAAACTCAGTTTTTATTTTGGAAGCAATTCTATCAAGGCTCCGGGCCTTCCGGTCCCAGAAAATGATGTTTAAGTGTCCGCGTATAATCCGGGCATTGTCATCGGCATTGATCTGATCCAGAATGTGCTGGATTTTTCCAAGCACCACTTTGTTTTGCGAGCCGAAATTGGAGCTTTTGTTAAGCTCTTCCATTTTCTTATCAAGTAGCTTGCGCCATTTATGTTTGTCGTCCAGGTATAAGATTTGATTGACAATATGATTCTCGTTTAGCGTAAGCCCTATGCCATCAATAAACCCTTGATGAAATACAAAATCGTCTGAAGTGAATTTATCATTGGTTTTGCTAGTCTGTACACTTTCGCCAAAGCACAGTTCGCTGTTGATGGCCAGGACATCAAAATAATTTTCGCCGATGTTGACGTTTTTCTTGTCCAGTATGATATCAGTATCAAAGCCTTCATTAAAGCCATTGAAATACTGTTGGGTTATGGTTTCAATCTCTTGAGCATCAAGTGGCACAAATTTCATTTTCCGACTATTATTGATAAAGGAAACGGAATCACTTACAGCACTTATAAAACGCTGAACTTTGTCATCTAATTCCTGTATTATCGTTTTTGAAACCTTGCGGAAAGGATTGACATATTTAGGATTGTTTAGCGCTTTATTTTTGGTTAGGGTAAAGAAGAGATAACAGTGGTGATCCATAAATTCGCGGCCTTTAAAATGATTGCTAGTAGCTTTTTCCAAAAATGTGGTATAGGGAAGCTCTTCAGCGGTATAATGCTTTTTGAGATAGATATCTTGCTTGTGAACCACGGTACCGACAGGCAATGATTTCAGGGCTTGAAACCAGGCCCCGTGCAGATCTTCAAAATCCTTTTCCGACAAGGAATAGATTTCTGGTAGGTTTCCTTTATAGCATACCACGACATTGCCATTATTGGCAAATAGGATATTGTCGCGGATATCCGCAATGGGCTGGTATGCAGAAAGATTAATCGTGTTCATAATCGAGACCGGAATTTCGTTTGTTACTGATGCTTTTCGGGAAGGTTCTCGTCAGCTGAAATAGCTGCGGATTGTTTGTAATACGTATCAGGGCGATATATAAGGCTACATTAAAGACTAATACGCCGATGATTACCTCAAAACTGAATGAGAAAATAATAATGAGCAAAGAAGCTATGACGGATATCATCATCACCGCAAAGAGGGAGAGGGGCAATCCAAAAATGACTGCCCTTTTTCTAATATTTTTATAGATCTCGAACTTCTTCATAACAGATTTATTAACTGCCAAATGTCGCTTAACGGTTTAGACTACGATTCCAATGAGATAGGTGAAAATTCCCACTACGGCACCGGCAATAAGGACAAAGACGAGCACCCGGGTAATCCCTTTTTTGAGGTCGGCATTCTCTCCAAAGAAATGGCCGGCATTAAAAAGAAAGCCGATCAAGAAAATAACCCCTAGGATGATGGGGAAAATGGTTCTAATGGTATTGGATACATCATCAACAGAATCTTCAATACCTCCAATTTGTGCGAAAAGAGAAGTGGATAGCAGCGAAAGAAAGCTTGTCAGGTAAATTGATTTTTTCATAACGGAACGGTTTAAATTTGTGATTCGTTTTCGTTATGAGAAAAGTAACAATTTACTTATTTAAATATCTTTAAATCAGTTATTTGTTGATAAAATATTATTTGGTTTCATTTGGGTTTCGATGTTGTTATTTAGTATCAAATTCTATGAGATTTTGGTGGGACGCTGTTAATAACTCGAAAAGTTGAAATGAAAAAAGTGCTTAAAAACGTCAGTTTTGTGATTTTGCTTCTGAATATGAGTATCATTTTTGGGCAGGAAATAACAGCTCAAAAAAGAATTTTGATTGATGCTGGAAAATTCTAGTGCCATCAGAATAAATTGTATTGAGGAACAGGATATTGCGTTGAATATTGGTTTAGAAATTTTAAGGCTTAAAGAAACTGGAAATACTAGAAATTTATTTGACTATTTAAATTAGTTTACAATCTAGAGAGATATATTGTTTCAGCTTTCTCTTATTCATTAGGTTAAGTAGGCTACTATACAGATATATAAGTGGAATTTTCATTCTAAAAACATTAGAGTTTTATTATATTTTTTTTGAAATTTCAGCATAGGAACCATTAGTTCTGGTATTATTGATAATGGTATACCCATTTTTGGAGTAAAAATATTTAAGCTTATCGGGGTTATCGCAATCTGTCCCTTCAACTAATTCACCATATATTTCTGAGAAATTGAGCTCTTTAACCCATTTTTCAAACTCTTTTAAGGCAAAAGAACCGAAGCCTTTATTTTCTTGAAAAACTTTTAAATTGGTCAGTTTCATTCTGTCAGTGAATTTAAAAAACTCTAATATAAATATGTTCTTACCATTTTTTCTACCGTACATATTTCCGGAGTTGGGTTCAATATCAATCTTAAGTATTTGATTATTATGAATTGCATTTCGCATAGGAATAAGTTTATAAGTGATTAAAAATAATAAATTACTTCCTCTTATCTCCAGCTCTTTCATCAAAAGCAATCAAATTAAAAAGTTCTCGCATTCGACTACGGACACGGTTGCCGTAGCGTTCTTCCAATTCTTCAGCATTTAGGTTGGTAGTAGCGTGAGTCTTTATTTTATGTTTGGTTAGCAAAAACAAATCATAACGAGATAAAAGCACTTCGCCCATAACGTTTAGATTTTTTCCATAAAACCTACCGGTGGGTTCTACGCCCAGATCGTCAAAGCAGAAGAATTTAGTATTGCCATATTCTTCAATTGTTTTAAAACCTAAATGATTAAAGCTGAAGCTTACATTTCGGCAAGGGATCATTTCATAAGGTCGTTGAAGAGGAACTAAATGACAAAGCAGCTTCATTAAACTGGTTTTGCCACAGCCTACTGGGCCGGAAAGGAGAATCCCTTTTTCTAAATCGATATTAAATTTGTCGCAATACTCACGGTCTTTGATAAAATAAGAGCATAATTTCAAAAGTATCTTTTTATCCTCTTCATAAATCCTGAATCTTTTTCCAAATAGTAGTTTCCCCTTTGCATCCAGATAAATCAAGATTTTTGGAAAATCGTATGTTACGTTTTTACCGTCAAATTCACCTAGCGAATATTCAACGCCACCTTCGGTTATTTTAGAGGGGTTGTCCATAGTCTTTGGTTTTAGTGGTTCGTAAGTTGTCCCGATTTTGGGACGCTTCTTTTTTGTTTGGCTTGTTTTCTATGCCAAACAATTCAGTTCGATCCATCCAATTTTTGGCTAGTGCCTGCCAATCACGTATCGGTTTTCCATCGCTCGTTTTCCAATCGTTGTTTTCGTAATGATCGAAGAATTTTTTTCCTTCATCAGCAGTAAATTTTTTTTCAATAAAAAAATCTAAAACCGTCTGCCTGCCTTTTGGCTGTTTATTATTGTTTGCTTGTTTGTTATTGTTTATAGTAGATACCAATGCTTGTCCACTGGTGGGACGGTGCTGGTTCACTACCGGTTCACGTATGGGATGGTACTGTTCTGCAAGTTGTTCTAATTTGGGATCGTAGTGTCCCGTAAGCGGTTCATTACTTGTCCCGATAATGGACATCTTAATCTTGCTGCCTTTGTAGGGATTGTTCGATGGAAAGTAGGTGAGGTAATTCCACGAGTCAAGGTCTGTTACGCAACGATGATAAGTAGATTTTGAGCCAATCTTGGCCGCACGCATCAAATCCCTGCGGTTCACAAAAAACTCCTCTGCAAAACGGCTACTGTTCCATTCCTGGAACAGTGCCATATAGAGACTGATGTGAGTAGGATTTAAACGGTCATCAAAGTAGAACGCTTCAAAAGCCGAATTCAATAGCTTAATGTAGTTCATCTCTTAAGAACTTAAATCGTGCTGTACACGATGTTCTTCCATCACGTTTTGGATCTCTTCCGCATCATAATATATAATGCCCCCTACCTTAGTGTAGGGAAGGGTACCATTAATCCGTAAATTTTGAAGTGTTCCCGGACTTATTTGAAGTAAGTCCATAACCTCAGAAGATTTAAGATACTTTTTGATTTTTCCGGAAGATTGTTTGGCTAGAAGGTTTTTGATATCATCGAGTAATTCCATTTTGAATTCTCGAAGATCGTCTGTGGTAATAATACTTGTTGGCATAACTTAAATTTTTTAGAGTACGTCATCACCTCATTGAAATGTTTTGGTGATTTCTGTACTGATTTGACTTTTGTTATGCAAATTGCAAGAAGATTCCTCAAGTAGTATACAAGTTGCTACCAAGTTGGTTGTTTAAATTTAACCTATTTAGGAATAAAAAATGATAGAAAAATATTTTAAATATTGTTGACAAAAGCAGTAGAACCAAACCAATTATTGAATATTGAAAATTACCAAGTTGATGAATTTTAGAATTATTCGTCTTGAGAATCCATATAGCGAATAAGGTCCTCTTGAAGCTCTTGTAAAAACTGAGTCCTTCCTTTTTTACGAATTCTTATAGCTAAGAAGTTACGATAGTAATCGCCTAAGTCGATATTAAACATTTTTTCAAATGTTAAGGCTATTAGTTTTATATCAGCATTATTATTGTTAATATATCCAGAGGCATATAGGGCATAGACTAATTCTATAAGAGCTGTTTTACTGCCAGTCCAGTTCATTTTAGATTTAGGAATTTTGACTGTTTTAATCTCATCTCTTTCCAGTCCGTGTAATTGATCCTCTAGAAACACTTCTATCAAATCATTAGCTAATATTTTGGCTACGATATAGTCGTGAGAAGTAGAGAAACGATGGTCGGTTTCAAAATACCTAGTACTTAGATTAAGCTTGATGTCATGTTTATTTCTTACAAAATACTTATGGTCTAAATAGGTGCTTCCAGTTCGATAATATTTATAAAATTCTAATTGATCGTCAAAGAAGCGCTTTAATTTGTTCAGTTCCTTAAGTAAATATTTCCTTAAAACACGCTCACCACCATAAGGTTTACGGGTTTCAATTTTATAAATCTGATTGTAATAGATTAACTTAGATACAAATTTGGGTTTTGTGTATTTAAAAAATAGAATTTCATCATATTGATTTTCAAATTTGTGATGAACTGTTTTTTTCTTTATATCGTCTAATACATTTAGTATTACTTCTAAAGCTTCCTGAGAAATATGGACTTGCAACAAAAAACTGGACAAATAGTTGAATGACTACGCTGCTAGTTTAAGGTTATACATGTCTAATTCAAATTCTCTTATAGTTCTATTTCCTAAAAAGGAATGTCTTCTTCTATTATTATACCAAGTTTCTATCCATCCAAAGATGGATAACTCCGCTTCAGATCTCAACTTATAATTGTGCCTATAAACCCATTCTACCTTTAATGATTTAAAGAACGATTCAGCAATGGCATTATCCCAGCAATTACCTTTTCTGCTCATAGATTGGTTTACTAAGCCATTGTAACTTTTAATTAATGAGGTAAACTTATGGCTGGCATATTGTATACCTCGGTCGGAATGAAAAATTAAAGACTGGGTTAAAGTAGTTTTCTTTATAGCCATATGCCAAGCCTTAATAATAGTGTCTTCTGTACTTAGATTATCGCTTAGAGCCCATCCAACAACTTTGCGGTTAAACAAATCAATAATGACAGTAAGGTATAACCAGCCCTGTTTGGTTTTGATATAGGTTATATCGCTTACCCAAACTTGATCCTGTCGGCTTACTTCAAAGTTTTGGTTTAATAAATTAGGAGCTATGGGGTAATTATGTTGACTATATGTGGTTGCTTTAAACTTACGTTTTCGTTTTGCAAACAAATAATTAGCACTCATAATACGTGCAACTCTAGGCTTTGATATTTTATAGCCTAATGTCTCTAGTTCTGTTTTTATTCTAGGTGAACCATAGCTTTGAAAGCTATCTTTAAATATAGATTTAATAAGCCCAGTTACCTTTTGATTTTCTAACCATAATTTACTTGGTCCCGATTGTAACCAATGGTAATAGCCACTTTTGCTTACTTTCAATATTTTACACATCGTCTCGACAGGAAATCTCATAAGGTGTTGTTTTATAAACCTGTATTTTTCTTGTCGCTCGCGGAGAAGATGCTGATGGCCTTTTTTAAGATGTCTCGTTCTAACTCGGCTTCTTTTAATGCCTTTTTTAATCGGGCTATCTCTTTTTCTTCATCGGTCATTTTAGGATTACCACGGCCAGGGAAACTGTTGTTACCGTAATCTTTTAACTCTCTACGCCAACGGTAAAGTACAGATGGAAATATATCCAAGTCTTCACATACTTGTTTTACATTGCCTTTAGCATAACTTAACTCGACTGCTTTTTGTTTAAATTCTAAGGTGTAATGTTTAGATTTTCTTCTCATAATTGCTAAGGTAATAACTAGCAAAAATATTCTCTCAACTTAGTGTCCGGTCTAATGTAGTAATTCCATTATTGTTTAATCATAACCTTTAAACCATGAAGACATTCAAAAACTTATTAAGCTTAACATTTATAACTTTATTAGCTTATTCTTGTGAACCGGAAGAATTACCAAATAATACATCACTTCAGCAAGATATTATTACTGCAGATACAGGAGATCAAGACGATGAAGTTGAAGAAAGAAACGGAGAGAAACCAGAATAATAATTTTAAAAATAATAAAAGGTCTTGTAATCTACAGGGCCTTTTATTATTTTCAAAAATTTAAATTTTATTCATCTCTAAAGGATTGTTTGTGAAATCATGCTGCGTATCAATTTTCTATGTTTTAATAGTCTGTTTTTTGTCATGTACCTCCAAAATTGATGAAAATCAAAATGAGGTTGCAAATAAAAATACAATTGTTGAAAGTGGAAAATCTATTTCTGATGCGCAGGAAAAGCCTGACTTAATAGTCGCTTACAAGTTAGCCCTAAAAGAAGAAAATGATTCTATACGAAACAAAAAACTACTAGATATTTCCTATCGTTTCTTGAAGGCAAAGGATTCTGCGATGTTCTTACAATCTAATAAAGAGGCAAGGGATTTAGCTATTTCTATCGAGGATTCTAGTGGCGTTGCGGCTACATACTGGGATCTGGCTCATTATTATCATAGATATAATAGAGAAGATAGTGCTTATTTTTATTACGATAAAGCTCAAAAAATATACAAAAATTTAAATAATGATTTAACTGCAGGCCGCTTGTTATTGAACATGGCGATCATGCAAAAAAATATTAGAGATTATACGGGTAGTGAGGTTACCACAATGAATGCTATTTCGCTTTTAAAGCCATTAAATGAATTTAGATTATTATATAAAGCCAATAATAATCTAGGTATCATTTATAATGAACTCGAAGATTATGAAAAAGCAGTTTATTATTACCAAAATGGATTAGATTATATAAGAAAGGCTGGAGATTATCAGTATTTACCTTCAATTTGGAATAATATGGGGCTTGTTTATCACAATCATAATAATTTCAATGAAGCTGTTGAATATTTTGATAAAGCTTTGAATTATAATGATAGTATCCAAGAGTCTGATCCAAAATTGTTCGCTATGCTTATAGATAATAAAGCAAATGCTAAACTTCATCTAAAGGATACTATGGGCATATATGAGCAATTTAATGAAGCTTTGAGAATAAGAAAAGAATTAAATTTAGAGTCAGGCGTTAGTATAAATCAATTACATTTAGCTGATTATTTTCTGGAGAAGAAAGATACTATAAGAGCTATAGATTATGCGATCAAGGCAAAAGCGATTGCTTCAAGAACCAAAAATACGAGAGATTTACTTTCTTCTTTAAAATTTCTTTCTTTAGCGGTCAAAGATAGTGCACTTAAATATTCTAGACGTTATATAGAAATTAGCGACAGCCTGCAAAAAAGGGAAAGAACTGTAAGGAATAAGTTTGCTAGGATACGTTTCGAGACGGATGAATATATTTCGGAGACTGAAAGGCTTAATGACCAAGTCGTAAGAATTTCAATAATATCTCTGACGGTTTTCCTTATTTTTGTATTATTATACATAATAAGAGGGCAAAGGTCAAAAAATAAACTAATCCAACAAAAGCATCAGGCTGGTCAGGAAATATATAATTTAGTTTTAGCACAACAAAAGTTAATTCAGGAAGAACGAGATAAAGAAAAACTGCGTATATCTCGGGAGTTACATGATGGAGTTTTAGGTAGTTTGTTTGGACTAAGAATAAGTTTAGATGTAATGAATGAAGAAGATGATGATGATAGTAAGAAAAAGCGAGCTGAGTATATAAAAGGGATTCAGGATATTGCGGAAGAAATTAGGTTGATTTCTCATGAACTTAATAAAAGTTCACAAGTTGATATTGATTTTAATGTTTTGTTACAAGAATTTTTGAGTAGACAATCGGACAAAATTGAAGTTCAATTAGATATGCCTAATTCCATTAAGTGGGATTCCATAGAAAATAATGTAAAAATAAATATCTACCGTATTATACAGGAAGCTACAACGAATATTCTCAAGCATTCCAATGCTAGTAAAGCTACAGTTTTAATAGAAAAGTTACATGAGGATTTAAAAATTGAAATTAAAGATGATGGAGAGGGATTTGATACTGAAAAAAGAAATTTTGGAATAGGTCTAAAAAATATAAAAAACCGTAGTCGAAATATAAGAGGAAACTTATCTATTACTTCAGGTACAGAGGGAACAACGATATCATTATGTGTAAAACTTAAAAAGTAGAGCAGTTATGCAGGAGAAAAAAGTGATAAATATTTTACTGGTTGATGACCATCATATGATTTTGGAGGGTTATAAAAATGTATTGTCAAAAATAAAATCTAGTGACTTTACTTTAAATGTAGAAACTTCAGATAACTGTGATAAAGCTTGGGAGATTGTAAATGAGAAGAGAGTTGATATTATTTTTTTAGATATTAATTTTCCTATAAGCGATAATAATAAAATACTTTCAGGGGAAGATTTAGGGATTAAGATAAAGAAACAGCTTCCTGAAATTAAAATTATAATCTTAACCGTTCTAGGCGATCCCTTCCGTCTTCATAATATACTTTTAAATACTAATCCTGATGGATTCTTATTAAAAGGAGAAACTACTTCGGAAGAACTCAATAGATGTTTATCAAAAGTTATAGCCAATCCACCTTATTACGGATCAAAAATTTCAAAAATGCTTCATTCTGAAGTGAAACATAATAACTCTTTAATAGATGAAGTGGATAGAATTATGCTTTATCAACTCTCTTTGGGTACAAAAACGAAAGATCTAACCAAGTTTGTTCACCTTTCCTTAAGAGCAGTTGAAGATAGAAAACGCAAGCTAAAAGAGATATTTGGTGTTAGTGGCGAGGGAAATAAAGCTTTGTTGGAGAAAGCGAGGGAAAGTGGATATATATAAATCAAACAGCTTTTTCATTTTTATTAAACGTGGTTTTACCACATACTAAATGTGGTTTAAATCAGGGTACTATTTCTACCTTCTTATAGTTTTGTATAAATAACTAGCACGCGTGTAGGGGAGAATCTCGAAAATCCTATAAAGAGAGTAGAGTTAATGAAAATTTTATTAAAATGAAGAAGTTAGTATTTTTAGGAATAATGGGTGTATTTTTCTCATCAATGTATGCATCTACTCCAACAGAAGTCAAAAAAGAAGTTCGTCAAGAGGCTGCTTCTTTCCCTGTCTATTGTGATGGAGTATATGCAGGGGAGGCAGATTCCATTCAAGAGGCCTGGGATATGTGTGACTAACTATAAGTGATAAAAACTTATAGTTAAATGGTGTACAATTTGAAATTTTTCAGATTGTACACTTTTTTTAAATAAAGAATCTTATTTATGAAATATTTTATGTTATCAATTTTTTTGTTTTGCATTTCCCAACAAATGCAAAGTCAAAAAGGTATTGTTTATTATGGGCAAATAAAAAGTCCAGGAATGAAAAGTGCTGCCGGTCCCGATTTAAACGCTTATTTGGTATTTAATAAGGAAAAATCTTATTACGTAACTGCAAAAGATTCTCTGGAAGAAGCAACTTCTCAAAATAAATCAATATATCGAGGAGAAGGGGAGCAAGTGGTGGCTTATAACGGTAATAAAACATTTAGATATGGAGAACAGGTTTTCTTTAACCGAAAAAAAGATAGTTTATGGTGGAGCCAACGTTTTGGTGGTAATATCTATATAGCAGAAAAAAAACCGGTTATAAATTGGAAGTTAAAATCTGAGACCAAGAAAATAGGTGATTTCAAGGCGCATAAAGCCATAGGCGAATTTAGAGGGCGTACTTATACTGCTTGGTATACTTTAGAGGTTCCTTTACCGTATGGCCCCTGGAAATTACAAGGATTGCCAGGATTAATACTAGAAGCTAGTGATGAACGAGACGAAATGTTAATTTATTTTAAAAGCTTAGAATATCCCACGGAAAACGAAGCTCATATTTCTCAAGTACAAAGACCAAAAGGAGAAGACGAGGGATGGCAAACCATTGAAGATTTTGAAAATATGCTGCGTAACAGTATAGAAAGAGCCTATAATAGAATGGTTTTAAGAGCTGAACGAAAAGAATCTGAGAAGCCTAAAAAACCAGTTTTTAGTGATATTTATATAGAGTCTTTTGAATAATGGCAAAAGGGTACCGAACACTTCTTCTGTTTTTTATTTTTTTTTTATTTCTTTTATGGAGTGTAAACTCACAAGTTATTATTGAAGGTAAAGTTACTGATTCGAGTAATAAACCTTTGGAAAATGCCAGTATAGTACTTTCAAATTCTGAGAATGAAATCATAGATTATTTATATACGGATAATACAGGGGAATTTAAATTCAATATCTCTCCAACAAATTTAATTTCTGATAGCTATGACATAGCTGTTAATTTGCTCGGATTCGAAGAACATATTCAAAAAGTAGCTCTTAATACTGGTAAAAAGCGATATACTCTTTCTTTTATTCTACAGGATAAAATAGAACACTTAAATGAGGTAGTTCTAAAGCCGGATGAAAAAATCTCAACAAATGGTAATGTTACCACATTAAAAACCGCTCCATTTATAGATCAATCTGAAGAAAATGTTGAAGATGTTCTTAAAAAACTACCTGGGATAGAAGTACTCGAAGATGGAACTATTAAAGCTCACGGTAAATTTATAAAGAAACTTATGATCGATGGAGATGATATGTTTGCTAATGATTATCAGGTCCTTTCTAAGAATTTGGATGCGAAAACCTTAGATGCAGTACAAATTATAGATAATTTTCAGGATAATCCTGTTTTGGCAAGAGTATTGGATTCTGATGATGTAGCATTAAACCTAGAACTAAAGGACGAATTTAAAAACGTCTGGTTTGGAAACGCTTCTTTGGGAGCTGGTTTAGAAGAAAGGATTAGAGGTACTGCCAATATTGGTTTGTTGAGAAAAAAAATAAAATTCTTTTATCTGGGGGATTACAATAATTTAGGAAACAAGGCAGTAGATCAATTAAAAGGCACTCCATCTTCCCTAAATTTAACTTCGGCATATCGTGAAGTAGAGATAGAACCAGAAATAGAATCTGTATTTTCGATCAACAAGAACGAAAGCCAAATATTAAAAGACGATCAAAGTATTTTTAATAAAGCTTTCTTGAATTCGATAGGATTAGTAACAAAAATTGAAAAGGATATTGAAATACGTGCTACCGGCTCATTCGCTCAAGATAATCAAAGACAACTTTTTTATTCACGATCTATTTTTAATGTAGAAGAAAATCCTGTGGAATATATTGAAGATAGTGATACTGACCATAAAAATAGTATTGGTTCAGGAGAATTGGAAATAAAATATACAGGAGGAGAGCGCTCGTACCTTAGAAATTTATTCTCTTATAAAAATCAACCTGAAAAATTTGATAATCAACTTATTTTCAATAATAATAGCGTAAATCAAGATTTAAATAAGAAAGAATACGCATTATACAATCACTTAAACTACAGCTATGCATTAGGGAAAAATACAGTTTTACATAATTATACCTACGTTGGTCAAACCCAACTCTCCCAAGATGCAACAATTAATTCTCTTGGCTTAAACAATTTTTTTGATTTTACCAAAAAGGCAAAAATTTATCAAAATAATAAAGATGAACTAAATGTTTTTGGAATTAACAACAATCTATTTTCAGAATTTGGAAATTTCACTAATCGATTATCCTTAGGGTATGAGATCTTTGAGGAAGATAGGCAAACTAAGTTAAGTTCACCCTCGGAAAATTTTGAAGTAGATAGCCTAAAAAATGATTTAAATTATAAACGTAGAACGTTTAATTTAAAAGAAAGTATCGGTTATAAATTTTCAGAAAAAGCGAAACTTACACTAGGGATTTCAATGGAAAGATTAGACCTTACCACTGATTCTAACGAAAAGGAGAAATGGATTTTTAATCCACAAATAGACTTAGATCTCCGAAAATTAAAAATAGGACGTTTTGTTTTTGGTTATGAAAATACTTACGCTGTTCCAGATTCTCACTTATTGTTTCAGAATTATCAATTAAATACTTATAATTCTTTGGTGCGTGGTACTAATACTATATATTTAGTGGAAAAAGATGTATACAAATTCTATTATAAATGGGCTAACGAGTTAGAGTCCCAAGCACTTACCTTTAGAATAAAATACGACGATTTTAAGGGTAATTATTCGACTACAAATCAAATAGGAGAGAATCTTAGGTTCTTCTCTTATCAAGTTATTGAAGGTTCTAACCGTATATCTGCTAATTTAGATTTTACCTCTTTCTTTGATGATTTAAACCTATCTACAAATCTAAGAACATCTCAAAACTGGGGGATACAACCTATTCAGGCCAATTCACAGGATTTTAATGACTTAAAAACCTATTCGTCGAATTATTTGATTTCCGGTACAACCTATTTTAAAATTCCCTTAAATTTTAGATTTCGATTCAACTTAAATTTAAGCGAATCAGATTATAACAATGTAATATCAAAAACTCAATGGAGCAATTACTCTTTAGCTTTGAATTATAAACTGTCTGAAAAATGGAATTTGAACATCGAGAATGATTATTATAAGATGCCAAATAATTCCTATTATTTTTTAAACAGTACTTTAAAATTCCAGCCAGATTCTAATTTCTCGTATAAATTATTTTTCAATAATTTGGGAAATGAAATGAATTTTAGCACAGTAGTAATTGACGAATTCACCACGTATGAATCAAGTATCAGGTTACTTCCTCGTTATCTATTTTTGAGTGTGAAATATAAGTTTTAATAGCTTGGACTTGCAACAAAAAACTGGACAAATAGTTGAATGACTACGCTGCTAGTTTAAGGTTATACATGTCTAATTCAAATTCTCTTATAGTTCTATTTCCTAAAAAGGAATGTCTTCTTCTATTATTATACCAAGTTTCTATCCATCCAAAGATGGATAACTCCGCTTCAGATCTCAACTTATAATTGTGCCTATAAACCCATTCTACCTTTAATGATTTAAAGAACGATTCAGCAATGGCATTATCCCAGCAATTACCTTTTCTGCTCATAGATTGGTTTACTAAGCCATTGTAACTTTTAATTAATGAGGTAAACTTATGGCTGGCATATTGTATACCTCGGTCGGAATGAAAAATTAAAGACTGGGTTAAAGTAGTTTTCTTTATAGCCATATGCCAAGCCTTAATAATAGTGTCTTCTGTACTTAGATTATCGCTTAGAGCCCATCCAACAACTTTGCGGTTAAACAAATCAATAATGACAGTAAGGTATAACCAGCCCTGTTTGGTTTTGATATAGGTTATATCGCTTACCCAAACTTGATCCTGTCGGCTTACTTCAAAGTTTTGGTTTAATAAATTAGGAGCTATGGGGTAATTATGTTGACTATATGTGGTTGCTTTAAACTTACGTTTTCGTTTTGCAAACAAATAATTAGCACTCATAATACGTGCAACTCTAGGCTTTGATATTTTATAGCCTAATGTCTCTAGTTCTGTTTTTATTCTAGGTGAACCATAGCTTTGAAAGCTATCTTTAAATATAGATTTAATAAGCCCAGTTACCTTTTGATTTTCTAACCATAATTTACTTGGTCCCGATTGTAACCAATGGTAATAGCCACTTTTGCTTACTTTCAATATTTTACACATCGTCTCGACAGGAAATCTCATAAGGTGTTGTTTTATAAACCTGTATTTTTCTTGTCGCTCGCGGAGAAGATGCTGATGGCCTTTTTTAAGATGTCTCGTTCTAACTCGGCTTCTTTTAATGCCTTTTTTAATCGGGCTATCTCTTTTTCTTCATCGGTCATTTTAGGATTACCACGGCCAGGGAAACTGTTGTTACCGTAATCTTTTAACTCTCTACGCCAACGGTAAAGTACAGATGGAAATATATCCAAGTCTTCACATACTTGTTTTACATTGCCTTTAGCATAACTTAACTCGACTGCTTTTTGTTTAAATTCTAAGGTGTAATGTTTAGATTTTCTTCTCATAATTGCTAAGGTAATAACTAGCAAAAATATTCTCTCAACTTAGTGTCCGGTCTAATGTAGTAATTCCACAATAAGCTTTTGAATTTCCTCTTCATTTAGGAATTCACGCTCTACCGTTTCAAATTGAACTTTATAATTGTAAAATGGATCCCTGTCCATCCATTGATTGGCTAAAGCGATTCTCACGATTTTTTTAAAGTTGTTGACGTATTTTAATGCAGAATTATGATTGCATTCTCTCTTAGTTTTTAAAAAATATTCAAATTTAGATATGAAATGATGATTAATTTCATTCATAGGATAATCATCTTTTCTGTATTCTTCATTAATGAATTGTTTAATATGATTATAACAGGTCCAATATCGCTTTGCGGTGCTTTTAGAAATACTTTTGCCAGAAAGATGATCCATCTGTGTGTTATGTTCCTTAAATGCTTCTAAGGTCATTTTTAGGGGGCTTTTATTTTCTCCTTTGAGCTCTTGAACCATCCTTGAAGCAGTAATTGATTCGTCGTTGTCAGAGAGTATTTGATGAATTTTATTAAGCTTATGCCTTATATTATTAATATGAGTATTGATTTCTTTCTCATTTGGATTATTACCCATTACTTTTTGGAGCTTGATATTCCAGAATTCAGGCTTAATCCTACGCGATATACTATATTCTTTTCTCTTTCTGTCGACGGTAAGTCTCAAATAAATCGGAGCTAGCCCGCGTTTATTTTTCTTTTTTGCGAGGACGTGAAAATGGGTATGAAAATCGGTTCTCATAAGATATTAAGTTTTTAGGTCTCGATTGGTTACCCAAAGTACCTAAAATTGAGGTAAAAATGAAAACTTTAACGTAGTCTAAGAATTTGGAAAACAGCATTTTGAAGGCTTAGCGAGACCCCTTTTTAGATCAATCAATAGGTCACCGTATTGGTCTCGATTAGAGTGCAATTATTTAATATTAAATAATATTAAATAATATTGAATAAAATAAAAAACCCTGTAAATCATACATTTACAGGGTTTTTGTTTGAGTTTGATGCTCAAAAAGTGGAGTCGGAGGCTATTGAATCTTTTATATTTAGTTATTATTTGAAAACATCTTTTTGTATGTAAAACCTTTATATATAGCTTGTTTTTGTACTTATTATAATTTACTTTTGATAATTATATATAGTGTTTTTGTCACCTATATTGTCACCTAAATTGTCACCTGGTAAATATCTTAGTATGACTTCAACTTTTTATCTTAAGGAAGCTAAAACTTCCGGCGAATCTTTAATCTACTTTTCTTGTTATTTTAAGGAAGAGGGGAAAAAGTTTGTTTATTCAACGGGTGAGAAAATTGCTCCCGAACTATGGGACCAGAAAAACAAACTACCAATCATGCGAGGTAAGAAGAAAGCAATAAATCGAGGGGCTATAAAAACTCAGCTCGGACGTTATGAAAATTGCTTTAAGAATACAAGATCTCGCTGTATTGAAATGCAGGAAGATTTTACTTCGCAGCTTCTAAAAAAAGCTTTTGATGAAGAATTTAAAAAGGCCCCGACTGGTAAGAATATTTTTTTTGATGCGTTTGACGAATTTGTAGATCAAAAGATAAAAAATCAGGAATGGAAGAAATCTACAGAGAAAAGATATCAGAATATTCGAAACTTATTAGTGTCTTTTCAAGCCGATACTGGTTATAAGCTTTCTTTCAGTTCTATAAACTCAAAGTTTCATGCGGACTTCACGCATTATTGTATGGAGATTAAAGGGCATGTAAATAATACTTATTCCCGGAACTTAGGTTTATTTAAAACTTTTATGCATTGGGCATTTGATCGAGAGAATGGGTATACTTATAACGAAGATTTTAAAAAGTTTAAAAAGAAAGAGCGAGTGGTTACTCAGCAAATCGCATTAAAAAAGGAAGATCTGCAAAATATTATGCAGCATGATTTCAAGGCGAATCAAAAGCATTTAGTACGTGTTCGTGATGTTTTCGTATTTGCTTGTGTTACCGGCTTAAGATTTGGAGAATTAAGCCTTATAAATAAGGCTAATGTTATCGATGGATACTTACACCTAAAAGAGGAAAAAGGAGCGGAAAAAGAGTCTCGTACAGTTCCTTTAGGTGATTTAGCTATGTACTTACTGAGGAAGTATGATTTTAGTTTACCGGTAATTTCAAATCAAAAGCAAAATGAATATATCAAAGATGTTTTTGAAGCTGCTGGATATACTCATGACGTAGAAAAGAATGTGACCAAAGGGAAAGATGTGATCCGTACACCAATGAAGTTCTATGAGAGAATAAGTACTCATACGGCCAGACGTACTTTTATTACGATGTTAAAGCGTGAAGGAAAAAGCGATAAGTTGATTTCAAAGATTACCGGCCACCGTGATTTAAAAACTCTTAATCAATATTACCAGGTAGATGATGACGCTAAGAAAGAAGCAATCACAAGTACCTTCAACATTGATTTCAAACCGCTTAAAAAAGTTCAGTAGGATATGGATTCAAAAATTAAAACAAGAGAAACTTTAGAACAGGCTTTATCTGAGTTTTTTGAACCTGCAGAAGAATATAGAAATATCAATAAGCAGTTATTATTTGAAATATTTCTACCTCCAGATGCAAAATTAAAAAATCAAGGTTTAGGATTTATAGCTCTATGGAGTTCTTTTCTAAACTACGAATACTATTCCGAAATTTTCTTCCCAGATATGGTATTTGAGCGTTCTCAACCTGATGACATAGTTTCTAACTATTCGGATATTTCAGTTGATAAAAACCATTTTGTAAAGTCTGAAATTAAGGTTTTGAATGAGTCGATATCTAAGCTGAAGGAATTACTTAAGAGTTATGGTTTTCCAGCATATTTACAAGCGATAAGAGGGTTCTTAAATAGTGGGGAATTGGAGCCAGAGAATGAGACCTTTATAAATAAATTGAAGAATGAGAATATGGAGCCAAGTGTTATGTTTTCATTGATAAAAAATAGGTTAGCAGAAATAGGTAAAATGGATCTTTTTTATATTCTTTCAATAATCTATGTTGACTTATATAAAATTCACCAGTATTTGATAGAAAAACTGGACTCTTCTATTCCAGACAAGATACCTAATAAATCTGATCCGAAAGTTCAAGAAGAACTAGAAGATGACGCTCTAAAGAGTTACAAGGTTTTTGAATCCGTAAGGCAGGCAATTCTTTATCACAAAATATTACAAGATGTGGATATTGAACCTCATTTTAGAAATGTATCTGCCGAAGCGCATAATCTTGTTGAAATTTATAGAAAACCGGGTGGCGAAAAATGGTCTGCCTTGAGCTTTTATAAGTCATATTTTCAGGTAAAAAATAACAGAAAATATTCACTTAAGGATTATGAATATGTCAAGAATGTGATTCAGGATACATATCCGAAAGATAGCTATATTTCACTATGGGAGCGGTTAAAAAGGTATGATAAAAATGAATTTTATTAGTTACCTATAAACACTATACCCCCGGTACGTACCCCGTATTCTAGTAATTAACTATAATTCTTTCGCAATTTAGCCTTGAATTTAAAACTCAAGGTCATGGATAAAGTAACACAAGTACATGGAATGTCAAAAGAAGAATTATTAATCGCTTTTGATCGCTTGGAACAAAAGATTGTAAATCTTCAAAAAAACCATTTCAGTAAACCTAAAATGTATTCAGTTAAAGAACTCTCAGAGCATTGTGGAGTTGCAGAACTTACCGTTAGAAACTGGATCAATGAAGGTAAAATCACGGCTAAAACTATTGGTCGAAGAATCTTTATAGAGGAAGAAGAATTTCAAAGAGCCCTTTCCGAAGTTAAGTCGCTTAAATATCAACGAGCGTAAGTCTATCAGCAACCAGTTGAATATTTAAGGTATATCTGAAGTTATGGAAACTCTATCTATTGAAAAAGACTCAATCGTAAAAGGCTTGGATCGTGATTTTGCCAAGGTGAATAAGGATCCGCTTAGGGATGCTATTTTAAAGGCTAAGCTGAATCCTGACGATGAAATTGTAGAAGAGCGTCCAATTCTTTGGATCAATAATACCGGCTATGGTACAAAAGGGAATATAAGTATTTTCATTGGTAAAGCTAAAAGTAAGAAATCAATGCTCGTATCGATGTTTTCTGCAGCATTGATTGGATGTAATAGCATCACAGGGTTTGAGCCAGGCGAGGATTGTTCTAAGGGAGTCATTTTTGATACTGAACAATCAAAAAGACATTGTCAATTACAGTATAGAAGAATTAATAAGCTCCATGGAGGTGAAATTTCTTCATTATTAGACTACTACATGCTCAGGCCTTATGCTCCCGAAGAAAGATTGAAAATGATTGAAAAAGTGATTTATTCAAACAGTGATATCTCTTTTGTAGTAATTGATGGAGTGGCAGATTTATTATCTAAGGGGGTAAATGATGAGGAAGAGGCTATTGCTGTTACTAATAAGTTAATGAAATGGAGTTTAGAAAGGAATATCCATATTATCACAATTTTACACCAAAATAAGGGAGATAATAATGCTAAAGGACATATCGGTAGTCAATTAGTCCAGAAGAGCGAAACAGTATTATCTGTTGAAAAAGAAGCCACCAACCCTAAAATTTCAACCGTTAGCTCACCTTACTCTAGAGGCATGGAAATAGAACCTTTCCATTTTTCGATAAATGACCAAACTGGAGTGCCATATATAATTGAAGATTATAGCAAGGCTAATAGCAATACAAAAAAATCCATAAGTCCATTTGATTACGAACTTGAAGCTAACTACTTTATTTTAAAAGAAGTATTTAAAGATCAGTCAGAAATAACATTTAAAGATCTTAATGATCTTATTAGGTATTCTTTTAGCAAGCATGGGATTTCATTTGGCGAGAGGAAGTGTAGGGATTGGATAACCTATTTCAAAAAAGAGAATATGATATATCAGGATAAACAAAATAAGCCATATAAGCTGAATAAAGCGTGGCATGGCAGGTGAGGTACGGCACCCCTATTATATAGGGGGTGCCATACCGCCATACCTTAATTGCCACAATGCCGTGGCACTTGCCATAACCAAGATAAAACCAATAATTACAAGACATTAGAGATGGAAAAGCTTTTTAAATACTCTTTAGATCGTGGCAGTAAGAAATTTACGTGTCCAGCTTGCCACCGTAAAACATTTGTGAAGTTTATTGATAATGAAACCGGTTCCTATGTTGATCAAATGTATGGTAGGTGTGATAGAGAGCAAAAATGTGGTTATTTCTGTACACCTGATTCTTCTGAAAATACATTTTTACACCGAAGAAAAGAATCAAAACCAGAACTGCCTACCTATATATCATTGGAACACTTAGATAAGTATTTTAATTCTAAATATGAAGATCAAAATAACTTTATCATTTCATTGAATAAGATCTTAGATGCTCAAAGAATTCGAAAGGTTGTAAATGATTATTTTATTTCAACTTGTTTTTATTGGAATAATTGGGCCACCATCTTCTGGCAAATTGATCAATTCGAGAATGTGAGATCAGGGCAAGTCATTCTCTATAATGCTAATGATGGCAAGCGAGTGAAAAAACCATTCAAGCATATTACCTGGATGCATTCCATTCTTCAAAAGAATGGAGAAATACAAACATTCAATCTAAAGCAATGTCTATTTGGACTGCATTTGATAAATGATTTTCCAGATAAAAATATTGCAATAGTTGAAGCTCCAAAAACAGCTTGTATCATGTCGGCAGTATATCCCAAATTTTTATGGATGGCAACTTGTGGGTTGTCAAACTTAAGTCCTGAGAAATTCAAACCGATAAAAGAAAAGAAAATAATTCTTTATCCTGATTTAGGAGCTTATGATGTTTGGAGTGAAAAGGCTAAGGCTTTAAAGAAATTTGGTTATCAGATCGAAGTTTCAAATTTATTGGAAGTTAAGTGTAAGGATTACCCAAAAGGTCTGGATATAGCCGATTTTTTCGTTACACCGGAAAACTAACTGCAAGATGTGTTTTTGTGGGCACAAAATCGAAAATTGCCTGCTGTGCAGGAGAAGTGAGGAATGGTGAGAAGAGTGAAAAATTACTGAGAATTACTGAGATTAAAATCATCAAATATTAATTATAAACATCAATCAAAAATGAAAAGAACTAGAAGATTATTTAAAAAGGATTTCGCAATGAAAATCCAACAAGATGCCAATGGTGAGGAACTGGAATTTCCTGATTTAGAAGCAGACGATACTCCAGCTGAAGGCGATCGCATTTTTATCGATGGAAAACAACGAGAATCAGGAGAGCGAGTAATGCCATCAGGTGAAACCATTGTTTTTAAATCAGGAGTGATCACTAAGATTATTGAATCTGAGGAAGAAGGAGAAGAAAGAATCGACGGAGAATCCATTAATCACAAAACTGTAGCCAGAAGGTTTACCACTGAAGATGGGAAAACATTGGAGATCATGGGGAACAATAGCACCACTCCCTTTAGAAAGGGAAACCGAGTGCAACTCAATGGCAAAAAGATCAGCTTAGGTCGCTATGTTGTCAATGGCAAAAAAATAAGTGTAGTGAATTATCGTATTGCATCAGTTGAAACGGAGAAGCCGAAAGCAAGCAGGAGGCTTTTAAAGAGCTCAGCATCGAATAAAAAAGATACTAAGCCAAGAATGATGCTTAAGCAAACAGAGAAATTTGTATGGATGCGACCGTTAAAGTAACGGACTTCTAACGAAACTAAAAACTACACAGATGACAAAGTTTAATAGTAAAACAGGTGCAGCAGCTGGGAGAAAGTCCTCTAGAAAGAACGTGCCAAATAAGACGCCTAACGAGATCAGAGAAGCATATCAACTGCTAATTGAGAATAATCTTACCAAAATGAAGACCTGGTTAAATAAGGTTGCAAAGGATGATCCAGCCAAAGCACTGGAGATTATGCTGAAATTTTCGGACTTCTTAATTCCAAAACTAAGCAGAACTGAGATTGAAGACGTGACCAGCGTTGAAGAAATCCTTAGAATGAACCCACAGGATCGCGCTAAGCGACTTTTAGAACTAAGATCACAGATCAATAGCAAAAACAGAGAATCATGGACATCGAAAAAGAAATAGAGCTTTTGGAATCATTAGAAGGTATTCCAATGCCACCGGATCCTGCGCCAATTCCTTCAGCTTATGAAGGTCTTGTTCAAGTGCCGATTCAAATAGCAGAATACTTTAAAAGTATTGAAGTTGAATTGAGCATGAATGAGGATCGTAAAATGAAAACTGAGGACTACCTCAATTTAATGAAAGAATATTCTATTCGAACTGCGGGGCCAGTAGTCATTTACGTGGTTCGTGTTGGTAAAGAAAATACGGAAAATAATCAATAAATAACAGGGTTCGATACGGTTGTACTCCTAAATATCACTTGAAAATAGCTGTGTTATTT
Source organism: Zunongwangia sp. SCSIO 43204 (assembly GCF_019904275.1). GTDB lineage: Bacteria > Bacteroidota > Bacteroidia > Flavobacteriales > Flavobacteriaceae > Zunongwangia > Zunongwangia mangrovi. The sequence continues at coordinate 4,468,281 of NZ_CP063204.1, read as the reverse complement.
GGGTTCGGTTAAAATAGGTGACTTTTTGGGTGACAATTAACCGTGTCGAGCCTATAAAATTGGATAAAATGGATCAAGAAAAGGTAAAATCAAATGCAGAGATCAGGGATGCGATGATGCTATACTTAACCCAGGTCAAAAAGGTCAATGATAAAAAGCTAGGGTTTGTTGCGAGTTATATTTACTCAAGAGGATTTCTAATAGATCTCAAGGAAATCAGAGAAAGATTAAACCGGGAACAGGAGCAATTCTACGAACTTGATGTTCTTAAGGGATTTCAAAAGCCTTTAGCGGAAGATTGCGAATTATTGGGAGATGAATTAGTTCATCTTATCGACAATAGAGTTCTTCCAAACTTTTATGATCCTCAGGATCCATGGGGATAAATCATCATTCATCAATCAAAATCAAACATCATGGCAAAAATTAAAATAGCGGAACTGAATATCGATGCCAGCGCTGTCATTAAAAGCGTGGAGGATACCAAAAAGAAACTTGATGAACTTGTTAAGACTCAAAAAGAACTGAAAGCATCTGGCGATACTTCGAGTAAAACGTTCGTTGAAAATGAAGCCAAGCTTAAAAGCTTGAGGAAAGAGTATAATGACGGCATCAAAGTAGTACAGGCAATGTCTGGAGGTGTCGGTAAATTGGAAGCTGAGCTTAATAGAGAAATCAGCACCATTAAGGAAGCCAAGAACCAGAACCAGGCATTAAGAAGAATTCGAGATGAGATTAATGTCGATACCGAAGAAGGTCAAAAACTGCTTAAACAATTAAATGATCGAATTGATCAGAATACAAAACTTACCAGGGACAACACCGATGCAATCAGCAAACAGAAGTCTAACGTCGGTAATTACACCGAATCGATTAATAAAGCAAAGGTTGGTATTAAAGCTTTTGGAAGTGCACTTAAAACGGCTGGAATTGGCTTAGCTATCGCAGCCTTTGCAAGACTATCTAATGCGATTAGTAAGAATGAAAAAGTAATGGTTGTACTAAACACCGTTATGAATACGCTATCTGCCATTATTCAGCCAATTATTTCTGCTGTTGTAGATGGTGCTAAAGCGGCTTATGAAGCAACTGGAGGTTTTGATGCTTTAGGTCGTGTGGTATCTTCACTAATTACTTTAGGTCTTACGCCTTTGAAAGTAGCTTTTTATGGTGTCAAAGATGCTATTATTTCCGCTCAATTAGGATATGAGCGCTTATTTGGATCTGATGAACGAGTAAAGGAACTCACTAAAGATCTGGAAGAAAATAGAGCCGCTCTAAATGAAGTTAAACAAGATGCGCAGAATGCTGGAAGAGAATTGTACACTTCTTTCAATGAAGCTGCAAATGAAATCAAGTCAGCTTATACCAATATTGCCGGAAGTGTAAGCGGAGCTGTTAAAGAACTTCAGAATCAGGATATCATTGGCAATGCCTATGATCTTGCAAAATTTGAAAAGCAGATTGATAAGATCAATGCACAGCGTGAAACGATCGTTTTGAAATATCAGAAAGAAGCGGAACTGCTAAGACAAAGAAGAGACGATGAAACTCTAACCATGGCCGAAAGGCAAAAAGCCAATGCAGACTTAATTGAATTGCAAAATGAGCAGATTGCAAAAGAGAAAGAATTAATTAATCAAAAAGTCGAGGGCTATCAAAATATGGTTGCTCTCAATAAGGATGATACAGAAGCTCAGGTTGCGCTTATTGAGGCTAGAAATGAACTTCTGGACGTTGAGGAACGAGTAACAGGGTCACTTTCCGAAGCACTCACGAACCGAAATTCTTTAAGAAATGAAGAGGTTAAACAAGTTGAGGAAGCAGCAAAACAGAAAACGGAGGTTGAACTTAAGGCTGAAGAAGATAAGGAAAATAGGATCCGGGAATTAAAAGAACAATTCCGCAACCAGGATAAAGAACAACAGGAACTTGATTCCAAAGAAAAGATCGATAAGCATTATTCCGATTTAGAACAGGAAATTGAATTGATGATCGAAGAAGATACGATCAAAAAAGATATGCTTAGAACGCTTCGTGAACAATGGAATGAAGAAATTAGTAATCTGGAAGCTCAGGAACGCGATAAAGAAACCAAAAAACTTCAGGAAGAAGTTGATCTTTACGCTAAAACTCAGCAGGCTAAAATTGACCAAAAAAGAAAATCGGTTGATCAAATAGCTGGATTGTTTGGAGAAGAGACTGCTGTTGCTAAAGCTGCTCTTATAGCAAAACAAGTTTTAGCATTGAAGGAATGGGCCATAGATAACACCCTTTTAAAATCGAAGCAAGCCGGGGCAATTGCTGAAACCACAATAGATACTTCAAAAGGGATCACCAAAACTGCTGCTTCAACACCATTTCCTTATAACATACCACTAATTGCTGGTTTCGTAGCCCAAGTAGCAGGGATAGCATCAACTATAAAGGGTGCATTCAACGGCGGATCGCAACCAAAGTTTGAGAAAGGCGGCTTCATGCAAATAGGTGGCAAGCGACATAGTGCTGGAGGAACAAAATTCTTTGGCGAAGACGGTACCACCTTTGAAGCAGAGCAAGGCGAACTGATTGGAGTGATCAACCGAAATGCTGCTTTCATGGTTGAGCAATTAAACAGCCAATACCCTGCAGGTGGTGCAATTAAAATGCAAAATTATTTAGCTGCTGGTGGTATCGTTACACGTAATACCGGAAGCACAACGAATATTTCGAACATGATGAACATCGATTACAATTTATTAGCTGAATTGATTGGTGATCAAATTGCAAACCTTAAAATCTTCGCATCCATCGAAGAGATCAGGAAAGCAGATAAAAACTATATGAACATTCAGAATGGCGCAATTTTCTAATAATCAATAATTCAAATTACAACTATGGAAACATTAACAGAAACTAAATTCAAACCACAATTGATGTATGTTGATCAGGCTGCGATTGACAAGAGAACAAAAGAAGCTTATAAATTTGCTGATAAGATCAACGGCAAATTGAACCTTGTAAAAAACTTCTTTCAGGAACATTTCGATTTAGAGTTATCGGATGACCAACTAAAGGAATCAGCTAACCAGGGGATCGGATTTGTAGAGAAAAAGTTATGGAATGATCATTTCGATTTTAAAAAAGCAGATCTTGATTTCAACTTAAAAGCTATAGGAATCGATGGTGATTTTGAAGAATTAAAGAAAGATCTTCTTAATACAACTGGTTGGATCAACATCTATGTATTTGATATCAAGAACGGAGCAACTTTTTTAACTGAAGAAGGAAAACAGAAAATTATCGAAGAGCACACCCATTACACAAAGAATGAAGCTCAGAATAAAGCTATGGCCAAGCTTAGGACTATTGTAAAAGAAGTGAATGACCTTAAAGCAATGGGAACAATCGGGCGTTTTGGAATTCTAGAGATAAATAAAGGCTTTGATCTTTTAGATACAGTGTATAGTGGTACGAGTTCGGATGACATTGAATTAACTGTCAAATATAGAATGTTGAAACATGTTAATGAAAGCGGTCAAATTCAGGCTTCATACTATTAATTTATGTATATTTACTAAGGATTAAGACATTCTAAATTTATTTGGTTAAATCGGAAAAGCCGCTACTTAAAAGTGGCTTTTTTCTTGTAATAAATGGAAATACGATAGATAAATCCTTATCTTTGAGTACACTCTATTTTGATGTATTAAACTTTTTACTTTTTGAGAGCCATCGTTTTTGCGGTGGCTTTTTTATTTCATCTTTCGAATGATCGAATAAATAGATCTTTCGCTTAAATTGAATTCTTCAGCCGTATTAGTTATAGCTTGCACTTTTTTTTGGCTTTTCAACTCTTCCAGGTAGAATTCATAAATCAATTTATAATCAAGCCAGATCATGGGAACTATTCCTGTGGTAAATAGTTTATTGTAGAATGGAAGATTTTCGAGTTTATGTAGTAATTGATAGACGGCCATATTTCAAAAAGTAATGTAATACATTATACTTTTGATTTCAGGAAACTGCACTAAGCAATTTCCACCTAACCTGACCTCTTATTTTCGCAAGTGTTTTGGCAGTGTTCGCTTCTTTCCTGAAGCAATAAGATCTTTGTAGTTTGAAACTCCCTGAGCGAATGAAACTTTCTTTGGCTTTGCCGGGGACTTCTTGCCCCCGGATCCAGCCGTAATGCCGTCGATAATTTTCAAGGCATCGTCTAAATGCTCCCTCAAGCATTCCAGTTCTTTTTGGTCTAAGCTTTTAGCTTTATCACCTAATATCATATTGCAGAGATCTTGCTTTTGTTTCAATGTAAGCTTCTCCAGAGATGGCTTAATAGATTGATATACTAGATCTACTTTCATTATTTTAAATTTTCCAGATTCATTTCGCCAATCGCAACATATTTACCGTCACGCATCACATAAAGCGGTTCTTTGTCCTTTGTCGAATAAAAAAGGTCTTTAATATCCACATCAAGTGCCTGGGATATTTTTACGAGAAGATCTTCTTTAGGAAATTGATTGCCATTATTAATGTAGGATATAGTAGCCGGTGTTACACCTACCTTTTCAGCAAGAAGTTTATTCGATATTCCCTTCTCTAATAAAATCTCCTTTAATCTAATTACACCCATGTGTTTTAATTTTGATTCAAATATACTTAAAATAAACTAATTCTTAATAAAAAGATTAATTATTAAGTTTTGCTTTGTTTTTAATAATGCTTTACTTAATTTAGCGACTGTAAAATAAACTAAAACTTAATTAATATGAGTGTTCAAACAATTCTTCAAAATGTAGAAGCAGCAAAACAGGTAAACCAGTCAATCCAAATAAGTAGAAAGGGTGAAATTAATAATGATCCTTTAGTTATTCCGGATCTTGGATTTGGAGAAGGTTCCTTTATCAAGGATGAATTAGCAGAAATGTTTTTCGAAACCATTAAAGACTGGAGGGTTAAGAATAGAAAATCTGAAATGCTTATTCTTGATGTTTTACAAAAATGGACGAGATATTTTAAAAATGAGATTCCAACTGCAACCCGATCGATCATATTGAATTTTAAAGATCATTCAGTTCAATGGAGCCACAATGAAGGAGAACTGATAATTTCCGGAGGAAAAACCGAATTACACAATGATGAAATATTAGCTATTGCAGAAATTTTTCAAGTTGTCAGAGGAATGATTTCCAAATCAGCGAAGTATGATAGCGAAACTAAGGAACTAATATGTTACAATTACACTCTTGTTTATAGAGAAAAAGAAAGTAAAAGTAAGGTCAATCACATTGAAAATAGAGGATATAAATTTGAGGATGCGCCTGATATGGATAGCCTATTAGTGACGGGAGGATTACAAGAGCTTACAAACGAGGAACTGGAATTGATTGCGGCTTCTTTCTATATAAATGAATATGATATTGATCCTTGGCATCGACCTGATGGAACCTGGTTTTATGAACTTTACTACGGGCCAAAATTTGCTGAATATAAAGGATCTAATATGTCTTTAAAGCGATAGGAGTTGAGATTCATTACTAATCCTCATATAACAAACCCAAATTTCATTCAATAAAAAACATCATGGGAAACAATAGCACTTTAACAAAAGAGAACCTCGAAAGAATTGAAAAGCTTTTCAAAAATGAAGAGGACTACAGAAAAATTATGCAATCGCTCAGAAAAACTAGGAGTGGCCTTATGCATATTCATAACCAGAGCTCTCATTACAAAGATGAGATCTTTGAACAGATGAAAACTCTCAATGATTTGATTGGAGTTTTTTTTGTGGATGATATGCCTCATCCTTGGCTAGAGGATGATTTTAGCAGTCCTACCGATTCAGGAGATCCCGAACTTGGTACGCATTTGATCGAAGGTTAAAACAAAATATATCGGACAAAGATACATCTTGCACTAAAAATACCGGGAAAGATATCAATACTAAAGTTCAAAGTTAAGTTTTGTCACCTGAATTGTCACCTTGAAATAAAAAGCCCCGTAATCATTGGTGATCCGGGGCTATTCAGTGGAGTCGGAGGGGTTCGAACCCTCGTCCAAACAAGCAATTCAGAAGCTTTCTACACGCTTAGTTTTCGCTTGGATTGTCGAGAAATAATCTGGCCAAAAACAACCTAATTATTTCCGTATCCTCAATTAGATTTCAAAACTGCATCAAGGCCCTGCAGTCTCTATATTTACTTTATCGGTGCCTCTGGTGTGGACGCCGTAAATCAAGGCTTCCACGAGACATCTCGGCTCCCTACCTTGTAGGGACTAAGCAAAACCTACTATGATTCGGTTATGCAGCCAAGGCGTAGTTATTCTCGCCGTTTAAAAAAGTGTGAAATATGAGATTTACGAGCTATATCCCAGCGCTCGGCGTGCTTACAACTCAATTAGACTCGCTGTCAAAACCAAGTCGACCCCAATATGTAAAGAACATTGTGCTTTGTTTTTGGGCGTTCCGTTTGTCCTCTCGGCCAAACGGCGGGCTATCCGCTTTTAGTTTTAGTTCGTCGCCTCACAAAAAGCTAACCGCTGCTATCCCTAACGCAAAATCGAATTTCAATTAAACAAAGAAAATCAAATTCAGCTTACCACTTACAAAATGGCAAGGCCTGCAAAGGTACTATTAAATTTATATCTTTACCCGATAATCGGGATTTTAAATATTTTATAACTTTTTTAAAATTCTAAAAACTTAGATCTCGATATTCAATATTTAGACCGCTAATTTTTAAATTAGGAAAACTAAATTCGATACAAAAAACAGATCGCGAAACTAAAAAGACTCATCTGTTTTTACAACTATTAGCTTTTAAAAATCGATACAAATTGTACAAAACCTATACCAATCTATGCTGAAATTCGCCATTATTCGGGAAGAAAAAACACCACCAGATCGTCGCGTGGTATTCTCGCCAAAACATCTAAAACAAGCAAAAAATCAATTTCCAGAAGCTCAATTTAAAGTTCAGCAATCTGATATTCGAATTTTTAAGGACGAAGAATATCAAAAAGAAGGATTTAAGGTTTCGGAAGATATTAGCGATTGTGATGTAATGATTGGGGTAAAGGAAGTGCCGATTAAAAGCCTTATTCCGAATAAAAAATACTTTTTCTTTTCTCATACCATTAAAAAGCAGCCCTATAATCGCGATCTTTTAAAGGCGATTTTAGATAAAAACATCGAGCTTTTTGACCACGAGGTAATTACCAGCGAAAGCGGAATGCGACTGATTGGTTTTGGTAGATATGCCGGTTTGGTAGGTGCGTATAACGGATTTCGAGCAATCGGACTCAAAAATGAAAGCTTCAATTTACCAAAAGCAGATAATCTTCCAGATCTTGCTACGATGTTGGCCGAATTGGATAAAATCAAAGTACCAAATCTTAAAATAGTGCTTACCGGTAGCGGAAAAGTAGCTCGTGGCTCTAAAGAAATATTAGATCACCTTAAAATCAAGAAAGTTGAGGTGCCAGAGTATCTTTCAGAAGAATTTGATGAGCCTGTATATTGCCATATCGATGTTTTAGATTATAATAAGCGCAAAGATGGTGCAGAAGGTAGTATTCCGGAGTTTTTCAGTAATCCCGAGTTGTACGAATCAGATTTTTGGCGTTTCGCCGTAAGCAGCGATTTCTTTATTGCAGGGCATTTTTATGGCGAAGGTGCTCCCGTATTTTTCACAAAAGAAGAGGCTAAAACGCCCAATTTCAGCATAAAATATATTGCAGATATTTCCTGTGATATCGCTGGGCCGGTGCCTAGCACGATACGACCTTCAACGATTGCAGATCCTATTTATGGCTATGATCCAGAAACAGGAGAAGAAATAGATTTTAAAGATCCCAAAGCGATTACCGTAATGGCGGTAGATAATTTACCTTGCGAATTGCCTAAAGATGCCAGCGAAGGTTTTGGCGAAATGTTCTTAGAGTATGTGCTGCCGGCTTTTTTCAATAATGATAAAAACGGAATTTTAGAAAGAGCCCGAATGACCAAAAATGGTAAATTAACGCCTAAATACTCTTACTTGCAGGATTTTGTAAGCTAAAAACCAAAGCTTTTTTATCCAATATCGTATCTTGTTAGACATTAGAATTAATCACTTCTCTCTTATTATGAAAAAAACATCACTACTTCTGCTGGGTTTGCTTTCCCTGGTTTCCTGTAAAAATGAAGAAATAACTTCTGAAAAGAAATACAAAGAAATTACCGGCATCAGTCATGATCTAAAACCTGGCGATAATTTTTTTAGATACGTTAATGCAAAATGGTACGATACCATTACAATTCCTGAAACCCAGGCTGGGGCAGGGGCCTATATGTTTATGAATTATCCGCAGCGACTTCGTTTGCAGGGAATTCTGGATAGTGTTTCGCAAAGTGAAAATACTGAAGGCAGTATTGCACAAAAAGTGGGCGATTTCTATGCTTCCGGGATGGATACAGCAACCATAAACAAAAGAGGTTTCGAACCTGTACAACCAATTTTGAATGAAATCGATGCTATTTCAGATATTTCTTCGATGATGCATTTTGTGACAAACGCTACGATGTCTGGGAATGGTTCTATCTTAAGTTTTTATGTGGGGCCAGACGATAAAAATAGCCAGATGAATATCGCACATGCAAGCCAGACGGGGATTGGTTTGCCAGATAGAGACTATTATTTCAGTGAAGATTCAGAAACAAAAGAAATTCAGGAAGCTTATAAAAAATACCTTTCAACATTATTTCAGCTTACCGGGATTAGCGATGCTGAAGCTTCTAAGAAAGCCAATGTAGTTTATGATATCGAGAAGCAGATAGCCGAATCGCATAGAACCAGGATCGAGCGTCGTGATGTAAAAGCCAATTATAATAAAATAGAGGTAAACGAACTTGACGAAAAACATCCAAATATTGGTTGGCCTGCAGTTTTAGAAGATCTAAATGCGCAAACAGATGCTATCGATGTTGGGCAACCAGAATATTACGATACGCTTAATTCGCTTTTAAAAACAGTTCCTTTAGAAGATTGGAAGGTTTATTTAAAAGTTCATACTTTAGAAAATTATGCAGATAATTTAAGTAAGCCTTTTGTAGATGCTTCTTTCGATTTTACCAAAGTGATCTCTGGGCAAGCAGTTCAGAAAACTCGCGGAGAGATCATGGCAAGTGCCGTAGATGGATATCTTGGCGAAGCTTTGGGGCAGTTGTACGTTAAGAAATACTTTCCTGAAGAAGCCAAAGAGCGTATGCAGGAACTGGTAGATAATGTTCAGAAAGCTTATGCAAAAAGAATAGAGGATTTAGAATGGATGAGTGATAGCACAAAAATAAAAGCTAAAGAAAAATTGGCTGCGATTACTAAAAAAATTGGCTATCCGGATAATTGGAAGGATTACGCTAATGTAAGTATCGATAGAGATACTTATTTTGAAAATATTGTTTCGGCTTCTTCCGCGGCATACCAACGCAATTTGGAAAAACTGGGAGAGCCGGTCGATAAATCAGAATGGTTTACTACACCTTCCACAGTTACGGCCTACAACAATCCATCGGCAAACGAAATTGTTTTTCCGGCGGGAATTTTACAACCTCCTTATTTTGATAACAAAGCTGATGATGCATTAAATTACGGCGGAATAGGAATGGTGATCGGTCACGAGTTAACGCATACCTTCGACGATCAAGGAGCCCAATTCGATAAAGAAGGAAATGTAAAAAACTGGTGGACAGATAGCGATTACGAGAAGTTTAAATCGAGAATCCAGCAGGTGATCGATCAATACAGCACCTTTACGGTTTTGGATTCCCTTCATATAAAAGGCGCAATGACGGTTGGTGAAAATACCGCAGATATTGCCGGAGTGGCGGTTGCTTACGATGCTTTTAAAATGACCGAGCAGGGACAGGATACTACCAAGATCGGCGGATTTACGCCAGATCAGCGATTTTTCCTTTCGGTTGCTAAAATATGGCGTGTAAAAATGAAAGATGAATTTCTACGATTATGGATTAATAACAATCCGCATTCGCCACCATCATGGCGAGTAAACGGACCTTTAATGAACAATCCGCATTTCTATGAAGCTTTCGATGTACAACCCGAAGATTCATTGTATTTAGCTGAAGATGAAAGAATTCTTATTTGGTAAGGGTTTAGTTTTAACTAGAATATTTAACTTCTACTCTATAATCGCCTGTTATCGATTTTTCTTTGATTGATGATGGGCGTTGTAGCCAATGCTCAATTACGAAATAAAAAATTATTTGACTCAAATTTTAAGTTCAAACTTTTTTCCTAAATTAGCTAGCACGTCTTAAGATAAGCATTGCCCTACCCTAGCTTATTTAAATTCAAAAAATGAAAAAAGGAATTATCCTACTTATTCAGTTCATTGCAATTGTTGCAGCTTCTATATGGTGGTTATCAGAAGGAAATATTATTTCTATTCTCGCTGTACTAACCGCAACCGGTACATTTCTAGCAACCCTGTTTTTTACAAAAAAGAATAAGCCAAAAAGTCCTGGGGACAAATTCTCACAAAGAGCTGGTAAAAATTCTAAGCAATATATGTCTAAAGGTGACATGAAAATTGGCAAAGATTAAATGGCAGAGTTTAAACAGGACGCTGGACCTAATTCGGAACAGTACGCGTCAGAAGGTAATATGGATATTAAAAAGGGAATTCATTTTCACTATGAAAAACCCGCAGATGAAAAATATATCCAATATTTAAAATTAGTAGAAGAATTTGAAGAAGAAATCGAAAATGGTGATTCTAATATTGGAGATTTTATTGACAAATTACTTCAATATACGAAGCGTACATACGATAATAACCTAGATTTAAAAGAAAAGTTAAGGCTAGGGGGATACTCTGATTCGTATTACAGAAGAGCAAACGCAATGAAAGAAAAATACGCTATGAACTTTTTGCAGGAGGAACTTTCAATTTCAGCTCAGAAAATTCATGCCTATATTCTTGCAGAAGTTTCTTATAGGTTTTCAATACATATAAATTTATTTATTGAGGAAGGTTATTCTAGAGTGGAAATTGCGGAATTGATTAATGTAAAAGTTGTTGAGCCAATTGAGGCAATTCTCGCTCAAAAAAATGTATTAAATATTGGAATTACTACATTAGACCGGACACTAAGTTGAGAGAATATTTTTGCTAGTTATTACCTTAGCAATTATGAGAAGAAAATCTAAACATTACACCTTAGAATTTAAACAAAAAGCAGTCGAGTTAAGTTATGCTAAAGGCAATGTAAAACAAGTATGTGAAGACTTGGATATATTTCCATCTGTACTTTACCGTTGGCGTAGAGAGTTAAAAGATTACGGTAACAACAGTTTCCCTGGCCGTGGTAATCCTAAAATGACCGATGAAGAAAAAGAGATAGCCCGATTAAAAAAGGCATTAAAAGAAGCCGAGTTAGAACGAGACATCTTAAAAAAGGCCATCAGCATCTTCTCCGCGAGCGACAAGAAAAATACAGGTTTATAAAACAACACCTTATGAGATTTCCTGTCGAGACGATGTGTAAAATATTGAAAGTAAGCAAAAGTGGCTATTACCATTGGTTACAATCGGGACCAAGTAAATTATGGTTAGAAAATCAAAAGGTAACTGGGCTTATTAAATCTATATTTAAAGATAGCTTTCAAAGCTATGGTTCACCTAGAATAAAAACAGAACTAGAGACATTAGGCTATAAAATATCAAAGCCTAGAGTTGCACGTATTATGAGTGCTAATTATTTGTTTGCAAAACGAAAACGTAAGTTTAAAGCAACCACATATAGTCAACATAATTACCCCATAGCTCCTAATTTATTAAACCAAAACTTTGAAGTAAGCCGACAGGATCAAGTTTGGGTAAGCGATATAACCTATATCAAAACCAAACAGGGCTGGTTATACCTTACTGTCATTATTGATTTGTTTAACCGCAAAGTTGTTGGATGGGCTCTAAGCGATAATCTAAGTACAGAAGACACTATTATTAAGGCTTGGCATATGGCTATAAAGAAAACTACTTTAACCCAGTCTTTAATTTTTCATTCCGACCGAGGTATACAATATGCCAGCCATAAGTTTACCTCATTAATTAAAAGTTACAATGGCTTAGTAAACCAATCTATGAGCAGAAAAGGTAATTGCTGGGATAATGCCATTGCTGAATCGTTCTTTAAATCATTAAAGGTAGAATGGGTTTATAGGCACAATTATAAGTTGAGATCTGAAGCGGAGTTATCCATCTTTGGATGGATAGAAACTTGGTATAATAATAGAAGAAGACATTCCTTTTTAGGAAATAGAACTATAAGAGAATTTGAATTAGACATGTATAACCTTAAACTAGCAGCGTAGTCATTCAACTATTTGTCCAGTTTTTTGTTGCAAGTCCATATTTATAAAGATGATATTATGTGTATGATTTATTTCCTTACTGGAAATTGTCATATAAATTGGAATTAATATGATATTATACCATCCACTAACAGACGCTTATCATAACCTTTATAGAAATTTAGTTATACTTCAATCTCTAAAAAGTGATCCAATAGAATCTGATAGACTTCTTATCTATAATTATTTTTTTTTATTTCCTCAAGAGTTAAGAAGAACAACCCTTCCAAATGAATATAAGTAGCTACAAAAAAATAAAGTTTCAGAATAAATTTAATTCTATCAAGAATCATCAAACGGTAGTTGGACGTTTAAAAACGGTTCAGGAAATAACCATTCAAAGCTTAATTGGTTATGGATTCGTCAATCAAAAAATATACTTAAGAGAAAATAATATTACACTTAATGATTCGGCACTCGAAAAAAAATTTGACTTAGATGATGTTCATAAAAAAGTAATTACCCTTTATAAAGAATATTTCCACTTTTTAAGCCTCCGAGAATTGAAGCAAAGAACTAAAATTTTAGAATATAGATATGAGCAACCTTAGATTAAATGAGCTAATTGTAGTTCAGGGTGATAAATATGTCTATCGCGAAAAATTTGATCACAAAGTCAACATTATCCGTGGCGACAATAGTACAGGTAAATCATCTATTGCGAATTTTATATTTTTCATTCTTGGTGGTGAATTCACTGAATTTTTACCAGAAGCAAAAAGATGTGATTACGTTATAGCTGAGTTATTAGTAAATAATGCACCTGTAACCGTACGGAGGAATATCGACAAAAATGACAATTACCATGTCATGACTAAGAGACCGATGTATATTAATGTAGCACCACTTCAACAAGCGATCAAATCGCAAATTAAAGGTTGGAAAATTTACCAATATTCTCAGACAGATAGGCAAGAATCTTTCAGTCAAAAATTATTTCAACTTTTAAATTTTCCCGATATCTCCTCAGAAAACCAGGAGACTATTACTATGAATCAAATTCTACGGTTAATATATATAGATCAACTAAGTAATCTTAGTGACCTAATGCGTAATGAGGATTTTGATTCTCCATCTGTTCGAGATGCTGTAGGGAATTTATTATTAGGTACTTATAGTGATGAAAAACTAAAATTTGAACGTCAGTTAAAAGAGGTTAAGAAAGAATACGATAAGATTTCAACTCAAACTGCTGCAATGAAAGATGTTTTTAAAGAATCTTCTTTCGAATTTAACACTACTAAAATTGAGGGTGAAATACAGAAGCTAGAAGAACAACTTAAAAAAGTAAATTCTTCCATTGCTAATCCAGAAGACATATTAAAAAATGCTAGGCCATCTGTTACCAAGAAAGAATTAGATAGTAACCGGCATAAACTCATACAAATAAAAACCAAATATCAAGATCTCAATGAAGAGTTAAAGAATACAAATTTGGCTTACATTGATGGTAAAGAGTTTATTAAAGTCATCGAAGACAAAATAAATGACATTGATATTTCAATAAAATGGACTTGCAACAAAAAACTGGACAAATAGTTGAATGACTACGCTGCTAGTTTAAGGTTATACATGTCTAATTCAAATTCTCTTATAGTTCTATTTCCTAAAAAGGAATGTCTTCTTCTATTATTATACCAAGTTTCTATCCATCCAAAGATGGATAACTCCGCTTCAGATCTCAACTTATAATTGTGCCTATAAACCCATTCTACCTTTAATGATTTAAAGAACGATTCAGCAATGGCATTATCCCAGCAATTACCTTTTCTGCTCATAGATTGGTTTACTAAGCCATTGTAACTTTTAATTAATGAGGTAAACTTATGGCTGGCATATTGTATACCTCGGTCGGAATGAAAAATTAAAGACTGGGTTAAAGTAGTTTTCTTTATAGCCATATGCCAAGCCTTAATAATAGTGTCTTCTGTACTTAGATTATCGCTTAGAGCCCATCCAACAACTTTGCGGTTAAACAAATCAATAATGACAGTAAGGTATAACCAGCCCTGTTTGGTTTTGATATAGGTTATATCGCTTACCCAAACTTGATCCTGTCGGCTTACTTCAAAGTTTTGGTTTAATAAATTAGGAGCTATGGGGTAATTATGTTGACTATATGTGGTTGCTTTAAACTTACGTTTTCGTTTTGCAAACAAATAATTAGCACTCATAATACGTGCAACTCTAGGCTTTGATATTTTATAGCCTAATGTCTCTAGTTCTGTTTTTATTCTAGGTGAACCATAGCTTTGAAAGCTATCTTTAAATATAGATTTAATAAGCCCAGTTACCTTTTGATTTTCTAACCATAATTTACTTGGTCCCGATTGTAACCAATGGTAATAGCCACTTTTGCTTACTTTCAATATTTTACACATCGTCTCGACAGGAAATCTCATAAGGTGTTGTTTTATAAACCTGTATTTTTCTTGTCGCTCGCGGAGAAGATGCTGATGGCCTTTTTTAAGATGTCTCGTTCTAACTCGGCTTCTTTTAATGCCTTTTTTAATCGGGCTATCTCTTTTTCTTCATCGGTCATTTTAGGATTACCACGGCCAGGGAAACTGTTGTTACCGTAATCTTTTAACTCTCTACGCCAACGGTAAAGTACAGATGGAAATATATCCAAGTCTTCACATACTTGTTTTACATTGCCTTTAGCATAACTTAACTCGACTGCTTTTTGTTTAAATTCTAAGGTGTAATGTTTAGATTTTCTTCTCATAATTGCTAAGGTAATAACTAGCAAAAATATTCTCTCAACTTAGTGTCCGGTCTAATGTAGTAATTCCAAAAACAAGAAAAACATTCGGAGCTTTAGAATTAAAGTATTGTCCTGCTTGTTTTGAAAAGTTGGAAAAAGTAAATGAACATCAATGTTCTTTATGTAAACAGGAAATACCTGATGAAGTAAACCTTTCAAGATTTTCAAGAATGAAACTAGAGTTGGAAATGCAGTTGAAAGAATCAAAGAATCTATTGGAGGAAAGGGAAAAGAAAATCAAGGGGTTAAAACAATCAATTAAAGAGACAAGTAGACAATTAAATACTGCTCAAAAAGATTATGATCTTTTAACCCAAAAGACTAGTAATACAGCTTCCAATGTGCTCGAAAAACTGTTTGAAAAGAAAGGGAGTTTAAAATTTGAAATACAATATCTTCAGAAACAATTAGATTTAATTTCTTCATACGAAGAATATAGAATTAGGGCAGAGCAATTAAAATCACAACAGGAAAGATTAAAAAATCAAATAGAAGATTTAAACTTCGATCAAAAGAAAAAATCCATTGAAGCATACAATAGAATAAATTATTATGCACTAAAATTAGTTCATGCTGATGGTGATTATGAAGAAAAATTCGAAGAAGGAAAAAAGACATCAATAAGCTTTAGAGAAAACAAATATTACTTAGATAAGCGAAATAGATTCTCCGCGAGTTCAATGGTTGTATTAAAAAACTGTATAAGATTTGCAATATTTTTTGCCTCGGTAGAACTAGATTTTTTCCGATTCCCAAAGTTCATTCTTTGTGATAATATAGAAGATAAGGGGATGGTTGATGAGAGAAGTAAAAACTTTCAAAATAAAGTTGTTGAGATAGCCAATTCTGATGCAATCAAAAATAAAGACTACCAAATAATTTTCACAACTTCAAAAATTTCAGAAAAACTAAACATTCCAGAATATACCGTTGGGGAATACTATACTCCAACTAACAAGAGTATTAATTTTGATGGTGTAAATTAGTAATAAGTCGCACTTGCAACAACAACGATTAATCGCAAATAGCGGCACCGTTAGTAAGAAAATAATTAACTTGACCAACGAACCAATACTAAGCCGACAAGTCCGCGTCTCTAATCCCGCAACTTGCGATAACCGCAAATCGTTAGGGCACATATGAAAAACAAACTACTGATATTAATAACAATAATTACAATTTTAGGAATTAGTTCCTGTAGTAACTATAAAATTGAAAAATCTGATTTTTCTTTAATTCCTTACAGTGGAAAAGAAATTCTTGTATTTAAATCAACAGAAAATAAATTTGATACAATATTTTTAAACGGATTTGATAAATATTCTGCTGGTTCTGACCCTTTAGCAATTTTTCCAGACAAACACGAAATTTATCGTTTGAATTGCACTGTTTCTGACCCAAATTACGATAGGTATCTTGATGGTAAAAGTATAATTGAATTAAGTGCTGGTCAAGGAGGAACAACTATTTGGTTTGATATAGCAATGAAAGAATCTTGGTTTTACGGAAAAAGTATTTACTCAAAAACTGAATTTGATAGTATTCCGTTGTCAAAAATTACGATTGGCAAAAAAGTATATGACGACGTTAAGATTTTTGAATCTGATGGCTCATATGAACAAAGGGACAACTACGCTGAAAGGTTTTACTGGAGCGTAAGTGATGGTTTTTTAGGACTTGACAGACGAGATGAAAAATGGAGACTGATAAAAAAATACGTGCCCTAACAATGCATAACCGCAATTGCTGCGGATTTTCCTATTTGGAAAATCCTCGCAAACGCCAAACGTTCTTTATTTTTAACTAACTTAATACAAAAACCAACGCAACTTGCGATAACCGTGACCGTTAAAGGTAGTGACAGACAAGACAGATAACAAACCTTTAATTATCCTAAAAACAATTAATTAATAGATTAAGAAATGAGAGTTATTTTAACAGGCGCAACAGGAATGATTGGTGAAGGCGTGCTGTTGGAATGTTTGCAAAACAGTGAAGTGTTTGAAGTGTTGAGCATAAGCCGTAAGACTAATGGTTACGTTCATCCAAAAATGAAAGAATATTTGGTGGAGGATTTTTTATCTTTAAGGTCAACCGATGAAGCGTTGAAAGGTTTTGATGCATGTTTTTTTTGTGCAGGCAAAAGTTCAGCTGGTATGAACGAAGCTGATTATACGAAAATCACTTATGATATTACAATTCATTTCGCAGAAGTGCTAAAGCAAATAAATCCAGACATAACATTTAATTTTGTTTCCGGAGCGTTCACAGATAACACTGAAAAAGGAAAGGTAATGTAGGCGCGTGTGAAAGGAAAAACGGAAAATGCGTTAACAAAAATTTTTAAAAACAGTAAGGCGTTCTATTTTCGTCCTGCTTTAATGAAACCTACTGAGGGACAACGACATCTTTATGGCTATAACCGCATAGCACATAAAATACTTTTTCCTGTAATGAGAATCTTTTACCCATCTTGTACGATACGGGAAATCGGAAAAGCAATGATATACACCGCAACAAAGGATTCTTCTAAAAAAGTTTTAGAGGCAAAAGATATTAAAGCGGCGGCAAAATTGTCCAAATAAAAGACACATGCCTGTAGCAAGGTTAATAAAAGATTTGGCGGAAATTGCTACTTTTAAGAACCTTAAATTTAATAAACATCACAAGGTTTGATGGGATATCGCTTTGAACGCCAAAAGTTTCATATATCCGTCTGTTGTGCAATAATTTAAATAAATTATTTTCAAATTGAAAAATTTTAAATCTGACTTTTCTATAAACGAAATTGGGAAATTTAGATTTTACAGTGGAATATTGGTAGGAATCGGATTTAGTTTAATCTTAAACAAATTTTTCAGATTAACATTAAAGCTTTGCGATATTGGCATCTACATAAATGATTTAAGTTGGTCAAATATTTATGACTATGAATTTACAAATTTCTATCTAATATTAATTGGATTTTCATCACTAGGATTTGCATTCTGCTTCACAACTTATTTGTGGATGAGCAAGCCGAGAGCTACAATAAAAAGGAAAACAATTAAACTTCGATTTGCTCAAGTTAATTCGATTTGGATTTGTAAGCTTCCCTTAAAAGCGAACTGTTTAAAAGTATAATATTTTGCTTAATTTAAACAGTAATTATGAAGAAGAGTAAATATTCACCACAACAAATCGCCAAGATTTTAAAGGAATTTGATAACGGCAAAACGGCTGCTGAGATCAGCCGGGAGTACAAAATCAGCACAGCTGCTTTTTACAAGTGGCGGGAACGTTATGGCGGTATGAACGGTAAAGAACTTAAGCGTTTAAAAGACCTTGAGGAAGAAAATCGGAGGCTCAAGCAGATGTATGCCAATTTATCGCTGGATCATCAAATGGCCAAAGAGATTATTGAAAAAAAGCTTTAAAGCCCTGCCGTAAACGAGCTATCACAAAAGAACTTATTCATTACGGTATTAGTAGGGCATGCCGTGTTTTGAATATGAGTAAGAGTGTTTATTACTACAGTCCTTTGCCGAAGAACGACACTGCGATTGAAACAGCTTTAAAACAAAAGGCTGAAGAACATTCGGAAGAGGGCTTTTGGATGGCTTATGAACGATTACGCCATGAAGGTAAGCCTTGGAACCATAAACGGGTGTACCGGGTCTATAAAAAACTTGGTTTAAGTTTAAGAAGAAAGGTAAAAAAGCGATTACCGGCCAGAGTCAAAGAACCTTTGGAAGTTCCATTAGCTCCCAATCGTAGTTGGAGTATTGATTTTGTTACTGATGTTTTAGAGAATAAAAGACGCTTCCGCGGCCTAACAGTTATTGATGATTATAACCGGGAAGTATTACATATAGAAATTGATTTTTCATTGCCCAGCAAGCGTGTCATTTGGGTATTAAACCATTTAATTAATCGCAGGGAAAAACCTCAAAAAATAAGGATGGATAATGGTCCTGAATTTGTAGCTAAGATCGCCTCGGAGTGGAGTCAGATGCAAGGCATCATTTTTCAATATATCCAACCCGGAAAGCCGACACAAAATGCATTTATTGAACGCTTTAATGGAAGTTACCGAAGAGGAGTACTCAATAAGTATATCTTTGAAGATCTAAACCAAGTCAGGGAACAAACCCAAACTTGGATGGAAGATTATAATAACGTACGGCCACATGATGCCTTAGGAAAAATGGCACCTGTAGCCTATGCAGAATTTCATAGTTCTGGCGGTACCGCCAGAACTATGAAAAACAGTAATTTTAGACAATCAGGCAGTTCTAATTAGGGGAAGCTTACAGATTTTTGCAGGAATAATGTTGTTCTTAACAAGAATGTATTGGTTACTAGCTGATGTTGATTTAACGATAGAAAAGGACTTTAAGTACTTAAGTCTAATGTTTCCAATATTCATATTTTTCTATTGTTGGAATTTGATTGCAAACATTTATAAATCTATTAAGCCGTTTTTAATTTCTTGTATAATTTATCTAATCAGTGGATTTCTTTTAAGTGTAACTTAAAACTAAAAATTGCGAAAAGAAACAGTAAAAAATATAATGAAATGCTTGCTATAGTTCACTGGTTATGAAATTCCTATTTAAAGTTTTCATAAATTGCTGTATTAGGTTTTTACTAGAAAATCCAAGTCCATTTTATTACAACTAAACCATAGCCAAAAGGTTCCATTGTAATTCCAAAACCTAATGAATTAATAATTTTATCCAATATTTCTCATTTCAGTATTCAATTATTAGAGGAATAACATAACCCAATATTCGAGTTTACAAAGGTGATTTCTACTAATCATTCTCCCTCATAAACCTCCAAACATTCTTGCAGCGAATTTCCTTTCTCGTGGATACATTCGCAAAATGTGATACAGTTTTCGGGATTTTCGGTATCGCTACATTGTCGCTCACAATCTGAAATTGAATTGCGTGGCATGATCTCGTAAATATTGGTGATAAAAAAGATAAAACCGATCGTATACATAAAAACAGCACCAAAAAATGCAAAAGGGAACTTGCTAATTTTAGCTTGCTGTGGAAATAATTTTTCAGAAGTATGTTGCTTTAACGGAAGAATATATTTCAGTTTATGATAATCCCAACACAGCAAAAAGAACACAGCCGTAAGCATAAGCGGTGCGGTAAATAGTGAACCATCAAAACGAACAGCCAAAGAAAGTACCGTAATATTCAAAATAATAGGTAAATAGATCAAAGCGCCTAAAGTTGCAGTACGCGGAATCAAAAGTAAAACCGCCGCAAGCATTTGCATTACACCAATAAATGGATAATAATAACCGGTGTAAAAAAGCGCTTCCAAATAATGTCCCATTGGGTGATTATTGGCTAAAGCCGTAAATCGTTCGCCGTTGATCTTTACAAATCCAGAAGGTAAAAAGCCTGCCGCTAAAGCGATTCGGCAAAAAATGGCAAAATAACCTATCCAGATATTTCGTCTTGCATGAAGATGAAATTGTTCAAATGTTACAATGATTTTCATTTCTTCGGAATGGATAAAATAGAGACTGAATTTATATAATTTCGGCTAAATATGGCCTGCTTGAAATCTTCAAAGTTTAACGGAAGCACTTCTTTAAAATCGAAATGATGAAATGTGTTCGCGTTTTTACCAATCTTAAAAGAACCGTAGTAATACCTGAAGTAATCGGGAAGAATTAGTGTACCCAATACGATCGCACCAAACATATAGGGACTGCGTTTTCCGTTGCCTAAACATAAATATTGCAAGGCGATCTCGTCTTCAACATTGGTACCGTAACCGCAAAGCGTATGATAGGCGTCATGCCGTTCCACTTTTGCAATAAGTTCAAAATTATTTTTACCCAAAAACTCCCCAAGATGATAACCAAAACTCTCTTTTGGGTAGTGGAGGAGTTGCGCAGTGCTAATATTCCACGGAATGTGATCGCGTTTTAAAAATCGCGTATAAACTTTCTGAGTCTGGTTAAAAAGCCAGTGAATTAATCGCTTTCGCATAATGATACTTTTAAAGTACTTTGAAATTCAAAGTAAATGATTAAAATTTTTTGATTAATAAGCTGCCGAGTGATCCAAAGCTTTGATGTCGTTTTTGTAATCTTTTGGCAGGATAAGTTCTTTCAGGATATAATCGATTTTAAATATTCGGCTTAGTCGGTAAACCGGGATAATCGCGATTAGAACAGACTGATTTCTGAAATTCAGTAATTCTTTTACTCGTTTTGGCGCCATTAGGATTTGTACTTCCAGTAATAGGCGATAACGAACAATTCCTAAGTGTTTTTTATACTGAAGAAATAGATCTCTGGTTAAATCGCTATATTCAAAATTCTCCTGAAGCTGTGATCTTCGTTGTATTTCCCAGTCTTTAAAATTAGAAGGTAAATCAGCGATTTTCATCCCTTTCCCAACTTTCAAAAATACCTGAAAAACCTCTTCTTTTTCATGTATTGTTAGTTTTCGCTCCAAAGCTTCAAAAGCCCTTATTGAATAGTCGATCAGCATAAAAAGTACATCGCGATATGCCCAATCTGGGATTTTAAAACCTCGATTTTCTTCAATTTTCGCATGAATTTTATTCATTTGTTCTATCGCCTGGAAAGCTGATTTTTCTTCAGCAAAAACGATCACTTTCGCATAATTCACGGTAGAGAAAAGTCGGCCCAGCGGGTCTTTGGGAAGCCTGCCGGTATAATACAGCCAGTCTACAGCTTTATTCAGCGCAAATTCAGCAGCAGCACCGGCAAAAATAAATAGGATGGTATCTGCTTTTCCCCAAATTTGGCGAACGATCGAGTCTTTTTTTGTGAAATAGGTGGTTTCCATAGTTTAATCCCAAAGTCCTACTTGTGCTAACGCGAAAACTAAGCTTAACCAAAAAATTACAAGAAAGCAAAATCCGCAAAAAATACTGATCAATTTCGTGTATTTATGGCCTTTAAAAAAGAAGTCACGAACAAGGTAGTAGAATATACCGCCACCAGCACCACCAATTGATGTTGTAATAATGGGGATGTACACCCAACTTTCAATTTCGCCAACTTTCAGCAAAATTCCGGCCAGTAGAAGTAACGCAATTCCTGCACCGGTAAGTGCGCGTTTTAACGCCAAAACATAATCTAATTTCATAGGATTTTCAATAGTCATAATAGATGATTTTTACTTTGAATTTCAAAGTAGATGAATAAAAATTTTTATTTTAATTCGTTTTTCGATTTTATAATGTTTTCCAGGGCATCGATATGTTTTTTAAATGCTAACTTCCCAAGTTTCGTCGCTTTATATTTAGTGTTTGGTTTGCGATCTACAAAGGATTTTTGAACTTCAAGATATTCGGCTTTTTCAAGTGCTTTTATATGGCTCGCCAGGTTACCATCAGTCACTTCTAAAAGTTCTTTTAACTGATTAAAACTGACTTTCTCGTTCACCATTAAAACCGACATGATCCCCAATCGAATGCGATGGTCAAAAAGTTTATTTATGTTTTCTATGATACTCACTTTGGACGTTTTCTTCGGAAATTATTTTTTCTGAATGATCATTAAACTTCCGTAAACAATATGCAAAAGTCCGAATCCTATCGTCCAAAACCAAAAACCATATCCGGGAAAACAGGCACAGATCAATCCGATCAAAATTTCTGAAATTCCCAAATATTTTATGGTGCCAATCGTATATTTTGAAGCATTAAGCAAAGCGAGTCCGTAAAAGATTAACATCAATGACGCAGCTGAAGCAAAATCACCCTGATTCAGTTTTAATAAAATATAGGCGCCACCGGTAAGCAGCGGAATTAAAAAATGAAATGCCAGTCTTTTAGCGGTTTCATCCCAAATCTTTTCATCATTTTTCTTCGCTTCTTTGGCCGAAAGTACATAAGCCGTCACCACGCTAAGCAAAAGCACCAGCATAAGATCGATCACAATGGGTACGAGTTGCGGACTTGCATATCCAATATTTTGATATTCAAACTGAGTAGGGAAGAAGGATATTTTCGCGATACCTGCACCAATAATAGCGTAGATTCCCGCCATAATTCCAGAAGTCCCGCTTAGGGAAAGAAACCGCGAAGAGCGATTCATTAAACTTCTAATTTCAGATAAATCCTGTGAATAATCTTTATTCATTTTAAAGCACTTTGAAAATCAAAGTAAATGTATAAAAATAAATTATGCAACTGAATTTTAATTTTTTATTTCTTTCAATGAAGAAAGTTTTTAGCTAAAACTCAGATTGCATAATTTAAGAATGCTTTTTTTAAAGCCTATTTCACCACCCAAATTGGGATCCTTGAATTCGAGGTTGAAAGCTCATCTGTAACGCTTCCCAACATTAAAGAAGAAATATTATTACTTCCTTTATCGGCAACCATTAAAAGATCTGCGTCGTTATCCTGCGAGCATTCGATAAGTTTTTCAGCGATCGTAGATTCTTTACTATCAAGCACTTTTTCTTCAATATCGTAGGTTTTATGCATGCGCTTAATGAATTTCTCTAAGCGTTCCTGGCTGTGTTTTTTCAGTTTCTCCTTCATCGTAGCTGCTGAAACATAAGGTGAAAACTGCGCCGGGATCTGGTACACATGCGCTGCCACGATAGTAGCATCAACCTTTTCCTTAATATAATCTACACTGTTATAGATCTTCATACAACTTCTAGAGAAATCTGTTCCTGTCCAAATCGTGTCGAGTTTTGGCGTGCAGGTTTCAGGAATAATAAGCAACGGGCATTTTACCATTCTTAACAGCTTATCGGTAATTACACCAGCTCCCTCATAATCGATCTTATTTCCTACAAGGATCATATCGATATAATATTTATTTACGATATGATTAAAGATCGATTCGGTATAAGGATCTTCAGCAATTAAAGTATCCCATTCGGCTTCAGCATCAAAACTATTAGTGATTTTTTCTGAGAGCTCGTCACCAATGATCTGCTCTAGATCAAGGTCTTTTAACTGCTCCTGGAATAGTTCTGAAATCGCATATTTCTTAATATTATGAGTGAAATATACTTTTTTGATATCTAATTTTTTCGCTAAAAAAGATGCGTATGCGATAAGGTGATCGTCCATAGGCGAAAGATCTAACCCTACCAGTATAGTGTTAACATTGATCATTTTTAATCGGCTTTTTTCAGGTTTCTTTTCTGTACTATTTCTTTAACGACCTCCTCGTAATTTTCTTTTTGTTTCTGCTCTTTTTTCTTATTCAGTTTTCGCATATCTTCATTAAGTCCTTGGTAGAGCGAATAACACATCACCAGCAGAATAAAAGCAAAGGGGAGACCCGTAACGATCGAAGCGGTTTGCAAGGCTTGTAAACCACCGCCAACTAATAGAACGGCAGCGATGGTACCTTCAGCAACAGCCCAAAATATGCGCTGTCCTACCGGAGCATCAATTTTTCCTCCTGAAGTTAAACTATCTACAACTAAAGAACCAGAATCTGAAGAAGTTACAAAGAATCCTCCAATTAAAATTACACCTACAACGTTAAGAACGGTTGCTAGTGGAAATTGTTCAAGAAATACGAAAAGTGCAGTTGCTACATCTTCGTTTACAGCTTCTACAATAGCATTGTCTCCGGCTAGCACTTGTTGTATAGATGCACTACCAAAAGCAGAGATCCAAAAGAAAGTGATCAAAGAAGGAACGATAAGTACCCCTAAAACAAATTCTCTAATCGTTCTACCTTTAGATACACGGGCGATAAATGTCCCTACGAAAGGAGACCATGCAATCCACCAACCCCAGTAAAATACAGTCCAGTCGTTTTGCCATTTGGTTCCTGTAAAACTTTCTGTCCAGGTAGAGATCATCAAGAAATCTGAAAAATAATTCCCGGTGTTTTGCACAAAAGATTGAAAAATAAAGATCGTTGGTCCTAATACCAAAACAAGAAGCAAAAGTACCACAGCAATTCTCATATTCCACTCACTCAAAATTCGAACACCTTTATCTACACCTAAAACTACAGATAAAGTAGCGATACCTGTAATTCCTGCAATTATGATAATCTGTGTTGTGATATCGTTCGTGATTCCAAATACGTGTTCTACACCCGCTGCGATTTGCTGTACCCCAAATCCAAGTGAAGTAGCTAATCCAAAAAGTGTTGCTAAAACCGCAAAAATGTCGATTAGGTTACCAATCCAACCATGAATTTTATCTCCTATAAAAGGATAAAAAACAGATCTTATCGTTAGTGGTAAACCACGCGTGTACGTAAAGTAGGCTAAAGCAAGCCCCACTAAAGCATAAATTCCCCAGGCATGAAAACCCCAGTGAAGAAATGTAAAGCTCATCGCTTCTCGCGCAGCAGCTACTGTTCCACCTTCGGCCATTGGTGGCGTGTTAAAGTGATTTATAGGTTCAGCAATACTCCAAAATAAAAGTCCGATTCCCATTCCGGCACTAAAAAGCATCGCGAACCAGGAACCTGTTTTAAATTCTGGTTTTGCATTTTGGCCTCCAATTCTAAGATTCCCAAATTTACTAAAGGCCAAATAGAGCATAAAGCCAAGAAAAATATTCACTACAAGTACAAAAAACCAACCACCATTATTGGCAACATAGTTTTGTACATTTTCGAATACTTTTTCTGCCTG